>VGCE01000005.1 GCA_016870155.1 Actinomycetota bacterium
AGGGCGACCTCGACTGCTTCCGCGTGGTGGTGGGTCGCCGCGGCGTCAGCCCGGCCGGTCACCCGTGGCCACGGGTCGGTCGGGCTGGTTGCTCCACGCCGACCACGAGCCCGGGAACAGCCGGGCGCGCCCAAGGCCCGCGTGCTCGAGCGCCAGCAGCCCGTGGCAGGCGTTCACCCCCGAGCCGCAGTAGACGATGGCGCCCTCGGCGCTGGTGACGCCGGCGGTGGCGAACTGGTCGCGCAGGGCATCGGATGGCAACAGGGTGCCGTCGCTCCCGAGGTGCGCCATGCACGGCACGTTCACCGCTCCGGGGATGTGACCCGCGCGCGGGTCGATGGGCTCGGCGTCGCCGCGGTAGCGCTCCGGTGCGCGGACGTCGATCACCACGCAGGCCTCTCCCGATCGGGCGTCGGCCCCCGCGGCGACCTCGTCGATGGTGGCCACGGCCTCTGCGGGCCACGGCACCGCGGTGAATGCGCTGGCGGAACGGGGCGTGCCCGGCCCGGCCTCGAGTGACTCGCCCCAGGCGGCCATGCCGCCGTCCAGCACCGCGGCGCTGCGCCTGACGGCCCGGAGCATCCATGCCAGGCGCGCGGCGTAGATGCCACCCGCGGCGTCGTAGGCCACTACGGCGTCGGAGTCGCCGATGCCCAGCGCGCCCATGGCCGCGGCGAACGCCTCGGGCGAGGGCAGCGGGTGGCGCCCCCGGTCGGGGGTGGTGATGTCGGCGAGGTCGGCGCCGAGGTCGACGAACACCGCGCCGGGGATGTGCCCCGCCTCATACGCGTCGCGGCCCGACGGGCCCTGCAGCTGCCAGCGCACATCGGCTACCACCACATCGCCCAGGTTGTCGCGCAGCCACGCGGCGTCGACGAACGGGGGCAGGGCCGGCGCGGTGGGCGCGGTCGTGGCGGGGGTGGCGGCGTCGGCGGCGGCGGTCACGGCCGCATTGATAGCCGATGGCGGCGTTAGCGTCGGCTCCGTGCCCCGGGTTGTCGCGCACATGGACCTCGACGCCTTCTTCGCGGCGGTGGAGGTGCTGGATGATCCGTCTCTGGCGGGACGCCCGCTGGTGGTAGGCGGCGACCCCGACGGCCGCGGGGTGGTGTCCACGGCGTCGTACGAGGCCAGGCAGTTCGGAATCCGCTCGGCCATGCCGGCTGCCGAGGCGCGCAGGCGGTGCCCCGATGCGGTGTTCGTGCGCCCCGACATGCCGCGCTACCGCGAGCGCTCGCGACAGGTGTGGGACCTCGTGCGGGGCGAGGTGCCGGCGCTCGAGCAGGTCGGGATAGACGAGGGCTACCTCGATCTGTACCGCGCCGTGTGGACGTCGGGCGGGGCGCGCAGGTTCCTGGAGCGCCTGCAGCAGACCGTGCGCCGCGAGACCGGGCTCGCCGCATCGTTCGGGTGCGGGTCATGCAAGACCGTGGCCAAGATCGCATCCGACGCCGACAAGCCATGCGGCGTGGTGGTGGTTCCCTCCGGGCACGAGGCGGCCTTCCTCGCCCTCCGGCCCCTGCGGGCGCTGCCGGGCATCGGGCCGGTCACCGAGCAGCGCCTGACGAAGGCCGGGCTCGGGACCATCGGCGACCTCGCCGCGTTGGACGATGACCGCCTTCGCGCCATGCTGCCGGCATCGCACGCCTTCGAGCTGCGCGACCGCGCCCGCGGAGTGGACCCGCGCGAGGTGGACCCCTCATCGAGCCCGGCGGTGACCATCGGCCACGAGCGCACGTTCACCGATGACATCGATGACCCCGAGGTGCTGGCAAGCCACGCGGAGCGGCTGGCCGTGCGGGTGACCGAGCGCCTCAGGCGCGACGGCCGCGGGGCGGGCACTGTGACGGTGAAGCTGCGCTACCCCGACTTCCAGATCCAGTCGCGGGCGGCATCGGCGGAGATGGCGACCGACGACGAAGCCGAGATCATCCGGCTGGCACAGGTGGCGCTTGGTCGCGCACTGGCCGACCGGCCGCCGCCCGTGCGCCTGCTGGGGGTGAGCGTGACCCGGCTGGTGCCGGGGGCGCAGCTCAGCCTGCCCCCGGCACCGCCTGCCTGACCGCGCCGCCGAGGCGGCGCACTGACTACTGGCCCAGCAGCCCGTTGCGGGCCGCCGCGGCGAACTGCTCGTCGGTGAGCGTGCCCGAGGCGTTCATCTCGGCCAGCTGCGTGAGCTTGTCCACCACGTCGCCGCCCGCAGCCGGGGCCGCCTGCGGCGGCGGGGCCTGCTGGCCGGCGTCCTGGTCGGCGTACTTCTGCTCCTGGCGACGGCGGACGTTGCCGCTCACCGCCGTGGCCGTGCCGGCGATGACCGCCGTGCGGCCCACTGCCCTGATAGGTCCCGGCCCTGCTGATTCCCCGGCTAGTCGCCCGCGGCCTCGATGGCCGCGAGAAGGTCGTCCGTGCCGATGCGCCCATTACCCGGGAACACCCCTCCGCGCTCATGCACGGCGGTGACGAAGCCCCGGGCCCACGTGTTCTCGTACAGCACGAATACCGCCACCGAACCCGCGGACATCTCCTCGGCCGCAATGGCCAGGTCGTCGTCGCCTGGCAGGCCGGGGCGCACGCCCGTGAACGCCACGGCCCCGCCCATCTCGGCGAGATTGACGCCCGAGATGCTGCCGTCGTCGTCCTTGCGGATCACCAGTGCATCGAGCACCTCGATGACGCCGGCATCCACCAGGGCGGCCATCTGGGTGAGCGCACCACCATCGAGCGGCGCGCCGGGCGGGAAGCCGACCAGGAAGCAGTCGACGGCTCCGAGATCGAGTTCAGCCGCCATGGGGGCTCTTTGGGATGGGCTGGCTCGATCACTCTAGGTGATGAGCTGATAGGTCCCCGACCCGATGAGGAACAGGCCGATGATGATCGAGCCCCAGATGATGGCCTGGTGGGTATGGGCCTGGATCCACGCGCGCAGCGACAGCGCGATGGCATGGGCGCGCTCCTTGCGCACGATCGTGAAGATCTCCAGGGCCAGGTACGTCGAGGTGGCCAGCAACACGAACAGGATGAGCGCCACCACGCTTGCAGCCGATGCCAGGTCGGCCTGCATCACCGACGTCACCCCGGCGGCCATGAGGCCCCACGGCTGCAGGATGAGGGCGAGGATGAGCGCGAACCACAGCGACATGTTGTCGACGCCCTTCTCCCACTTGGGCAGCGGCTTCTCCTTGCGCGTTCTGCCCTGGCGACTGCGCCACCAGATCCCGAACCCGACGAGCCCCACGCCGATGGCGATGCGCACGGCGAGCGCGGCATCGGAGGGTACCGAGCCGCTCGATGGCGGCTCGCCACCCGTGAGCAACAGGGTGCCGGCCGTGATGATCGACAGGCACAGCAACCACCCGACGATGAACGCCGCGCCCTTCGCGGCGCCGCGCCGCGAGGTAAGGATGAGGATGAAGGGGACCAGCGCAAGCGGATCGAACGCGATCGCGAGGCCGATGACGATGAGGTCGAGGAACAGCGGGTATCCTCCGGGGGTCGTGCGCAGCGTACGTAATCGGGCCGGGGATATAGTTGGAAGAACCCCACCTCAGGAGTCAGCAATGAAGACCACCTCCACGGCAGCGCTCGCCACGGCCCTTCTCATCGGCGCCGGTGCCGCCATCGCGCTCGGACAGGCGAACGTCATCACCCCGACGTCGATCGACGGCACGACCACCGGGAAGGCCCGGTCGGCGTACAAGGCCGCCTTCGGCAAGGTCATGGTGAACCGCCTCGAGGGCAACATCACCCGCCTCAACTTCGACGAGGTGAAGACCGAGGTCTACCTCAACACGCGCGGCAGGGGCACGGCGATCATCACGGGCAACGACGCCTTCAAGACCGCCGGCGGCGTGGGACCGTGCTCCACCTACGCCGAGCTCAAGGCCGCATTCCCGAACCTGGCCCGCGTGCCCGGGCCCGACAAGCGCATCTGGAAGAGCGGGCGCCTGTGGTTCCGCATCGACAACGACGCCCGCACGGCCAACCCGGCGGACTCCACGGTGCGCGGCATCATGCTCGTCACCGCGCCGGCGCCGCGGCTCGCCAGGACCTACATCGGGAACACCGTCTACGACTGCGGGGGGCCTGAGTACTGACCCCGACGCCGGGGGCCCCGGCCTAGGCTAGGGGCGTGAGCAGCAGCACGATCTCCGGCAGGCTCGCGTGGGTGCGCGAGCCCGACGTGCTCGTGGCCATCGCGGCCCTGCTCGGCGTGGTGGCGGGCCTGGGGCTGGCGGGCGCCGACCAGCACACGGCCGCCGACGTGGTGTGGGCGGTGGTCACGGGCGCCCTGCTCATTCCCCTCACCTGGTCGGTCGTGCGCTCGCTGCTCCGGCGCGACGTCGGCGTGGACGCCATCGCCCTGGTGGCAATGGCCGGCGCGCTGGCGCTGCAGGAGTTCCTGGCCGGGGCGGTGGTGGCGCTGATGCTGGCGGGCGGCAACGCGCTGGAGGCCGCCGCAGGGCGACGGGCCCGGCACGACCTCGAGGCCCTGGTGGCGCGGGTGCCCAAGTGGGCCATGCGACGCGCGCCCGGTGGCGACCTGGAGCGCGTGCCGGCCGACGAGGTGGTGCCGGGCGATGTGCTGCTGGTGCGCGCGGGCGAGATCGTGCCGGTGGATGGCCGCATCGTGGACGTTCCCGCCCTGCTGGATGAGTCGGCCCTCACGGGCGAGCCCCTCCCCGTGGAGCGCATGCCGGGAGACTCCGTGCGAAGCGGCGTGGCCAACGCCGCCGAGGCCTTTGAGCTGGTGGCCACCCGACCGGCGTCGGAGAGCGCCTACGCGGCGATCGTGCGACTGGTGGAGGAGGCCGAGAGCCAGCGCGCGCCCTTCGAGCGCATGGCCGATCGCTACGCCATGTTGCTGTTGCCGGTGACCCTTGTGGCGGCGGGGCTGGCGTGGGCGCTGAGCGGCGATCCGGTGCGGGCCCTGGCCGTGCTGGTGGTGGCCACCCCCTGCCCGCTCATCCTGGCCGCGCCCATCGCGCTGGTATCCGGCCTATCGCGCGCGGCACGCAAGGGCGTGGTGCTCAAGGGCGGCGTGGTGGTGGAGCAGCTGGCGCGCACCACGGCGGTGCTTCTCGACAAGACCGGCACGCTCACCATGGGCCAGCCCGAGATACGCCGCATCGCCACCACGGGCGATGCCCGCGAGGCCGACGTGCTGCGCCTGGCGGCGTCGCTCGAGCAGCACTCCGCCCACGTGGTGGCGGGGGCACTGGTGCAGGCCGCCCACCGCGACGACCTTCCCCTCACCCTGCCGTCGGACGTGCACCAGGTGCATGGGCAGGGTATCGAGGGCAGCATCGACGGTCGCGTCGTGAGCGTGGGATCCGCCGACTGGCTGCGCTCGTGCGGCATCGACCCCGGGGCACTGCTCGACCACCGCGACGCCGCGGACGGCGAGGGGCGTGGCGTGGTGCTGGTGGGGGTGGACCGGCGGCCAGCCGGGCTGATCGTGCTCGAGGACCCCGTGCGCCCCGACGCCCGCGCCATGGTGGCCCGCCTGCACGAGGCCGGCGTGACCGAGGTGGCCATGGCCACGGGCGACCGGCGCGACGTGGCCGAGGCCGTGGCGGCCGACCTGGGAATCGACGTAGTGCACGCCGAGTGCAGCCCCGAGGACAAGGTGGCCGTGGTGATGGCCATGCGCGAGGGCGAGGGGCGCCACCGGGTGGCCATGGTGGGCGACGGCATCAACGACGCGCCGGCCCTGGCCACGGCTGATGTGGGGGTGGCCATGAGCGCCCCCGGCGCCACCATCGCATCGGAGACCGCAGACGCCGTGGTGATGGTGGACCGCGTGGACGGCGTGGCCGATGCCATTGCCACCAGCCGCCGGGCGTCGGGCATCGCCCGGCAGAGCGTGATCGCCGGCATGCTCATGAGCTTCGTGGCGATGGGCTTCGCGGCGTTCGGCTACCTGCCGCCGGTGGCCGGGGCCCTACTTCAGGAGGGCATCGACGTGATCGTGATCCTCAACGCCCTGAGGGCGCTGCGGGCCTAGCCCGGGAACGCGGTGGAGCGGGTCTGCAGGTAGAAGTTCTGGTCGGGCACCACGCGCAGGGGGCTCGAGAGCTTCCATACGGCCGTCACCACGCCGTTGGGTGCCACCGTGAGCCGGGGCTCGTCGGCTTCGCCCCGGGCGCCGGAGAGCCACACGCCGCTGTTCCACGCCGTCGCACCGGCCGGGCGAGTGCGGGCCTGCACGCGCACGCCGGCGCGCCCGTACGAACGCTTCCACGCCGCGGTGGCGGTGCCGTCAGTGGCCACCACCAGCACCGGATCGTCCACGTCCTTCCCGCGCTGCGAGAGCGCCTGCACGGGACCCCAGGCGCCGGCAGCCCGCGTGCGCGACTGCGTCTGCTTACGGGCGGCCAGGGCGTCGGATGCCCACTCCCACACGGTGGTGATGGTGCCATCGGGCGCGATGCCCACCTGCGGGTCACTGGCGTGCGTGCCGGCGCGCGAGAGGTTGGTGATGGGTCCCCACGCGGTGGACCCCGCGGGCCGGATGCGGGCCTGGATCTGGCCGAACGCGCCGCTGGAGCTGGGGTTCGATGCGTCGTGCTCACGCGCCCAGATGGCCACCACCTCGCCGGTCGAGGATGCCGCCACCTTGACATCGTTCGACTGTGCACCCGGGCGGGAGAGTCCCTGGACCTGCCCCCACGAACCGCCCGGCGACCGGCGGCGCACCTGGATGACGAATGATCCGTCGCGCGTGGCGACCTCCCATGCCACGGTGACCGCGCCATCCCCCGCCACGGCGATGGACGGGTCGCCCTCGGCCTCGGAATCGATCACCGGGCCACGCGACACGTTCACCGTGCGCCCGAACGACTTCGCACCGCGCTTGAGCACGCGTGCCTGCAGCACCCTCAGCCCGCGCTGGCCCTGCATCCACACCACGATCACGTCGCCGTTGGGGAGCACGGCGATGCGGTTCTGGGTGGCGTCGGCGTGGGGATTCGAGATCGTGCGCGTGGGCCCGAAGGCGCGGGCGCCGGGCTGGCGCACGCGCACCTGCACCGTGCGATTCCAGGTGCGCATGTTCTTCCAGGAGACCGCCGTGAAGCCGTCCGCCCCGATGGCGATGCGCGGGTCCTCATGGTTGGCGCCGGCCGCCGACAGCGTGATGGGTGGCGTGAACCCGCCGCGCGGGCCGCGGGTGCGCAGGCGGATCTGCCAGGTGCGGCCGTTCCAGCCCTCCCATACGTAGCTCACCGACCCGGTGGGCGCGGCGGCCAGGCGCG
Source organism: Actinomycetota bacterium (assembly GCA_016870155.1). GTDB lineage: Bacteria > Actinomycetota > Thermoleophilia > Miltoncostaeales > Miltoncostaeaceae > SYFI01. The sequence goes on from VGCE01000005.1 coordinate 7,254, forward strand.
GATCATCCGACGGCGAGCCGGACCGGGACACGTTGGACACGCCACCCCACGGGCCCTGCGGCTCTGCGGTCGCCGGCACGAAAGCGCCTGCGACGGCCATGGCCGGAACCGCGGCCGCTCCGACTACTGCGAGGGCAAGTGCACGGCGAGGCGGCAGGGGCATGGTGGTCCTCCAGGGGTAAGGTCGACCTCGATAGGAGCCGAGATGTATGGGTACGCTATCGGGCACGCCACACGATGGGCCCGGGGAACCTATCCCCGTGCCACAGGTTGCAATCCGTTGGTGCGGGGAGTCAATTGACGGCAAGCGCCTCACCAAGGAGCACCCAGTGAGAACACTCAGATACGCCGCCGTGACGCTGGCCGCGGCCGTCGCGCTCCCCGTGGCCGCCAGCGGAGCGACGGTCACCGGAACCGTCAAGGGCGGCAAGGGCATGCGCATCACCGCCATCGGCCTGGACGGCACGGCGAACTCGGCCAAGATCAAGGGCAACGGGAAGTTCAGCCTGAAGGTGCCCAACGCGCGGGCCAAGAACGCCACGCTGCACCTGCTCACGAGCACCGGCGACTACGCCGGCCCCGTCGTGATCGCCCGCAAGGGCGCCAGGGGCTACGTGCGCATCACCTCCAAGACCACTGCGCTGGGATCGATCGCCAAGAAGAGCGGATTCGCGCTGGTGAACACCGCTCCCGCCAAGAGCCAGTACGCCACGGCGGGATCGGTGAAGGTGAACGGCAAGACCGGCAAGCCCGTGGGCGCCGGCCTGCTGGGCCTCATCAAGACCGGCTCATCGGCCAAGTCGTCCATGGCCCGCGAGGCACAGGGCGGCACGGGCGGAGGTGGCGGCACGGGCGGAGGTGGTGGCACAGGCGGTGGTGGCGGCCAGCAGGGCGGTGGCGGCCAGCAGGGCGCCAGCCCCAACAGCCCCTGCGGCGGCGCCGTGGGCGGCGACTGCGACCAGGACGGCGTGCCGAACTCCATCGACGTCGACGACAACGGCAACCTGACCATCGACTTCACCGACAGCGTGTCGGTGGACACCACGGCCAAGCTGCTCACCTACAGCGACATCCGGCCGGGCATCGTGGACACGCTCAACTACAACACCGGCGCCACGCGCGAGAGCATCAACACCTTCCTCGGAAGCCAGAGCCTCGAGCGGCCCACGGGCCTCGGCCTCGCCTTCTACTACCAGGAGCGCGACCTCACCGGCCAGGACCCCAGCCCGGCGCTCGACGACGTCTGGGTGCAGTGCGAGGCGTCGGCGCCGTGGTGCGCGCCCGGCACCTCGCAGGCGACCATCAGCGGCTTCAGCGAGTTCCCGCAGATCCTGCCGTCGGTGCCGCAGTTCGGGTCGGTCAACTGGAGCACCTTCACCGGGTCCACGTGCACCACCCGCGGCCAGGCCTGCCAGCCGCAGCCGGCCAACTACCCGCCGTTCGGCTTCACGAAGTCGCCGCAGCAGGGCCAGGGCGGGCCGCAGGCGTCGAGCATCTGGACGGCGTTCGTGAAGCCCAACTCCACCGACACCCTCGGCCAGGTGAACTCCGACTCGGTGATCAACCTCAACTACCGCACGAGCCCCACGGCGGCGCCCAGCACCAAGCCCATCGGCATCAGCCCCTACATGGTGACCACCCCGGCCATCACGCAGTTGGTGGCGAACGGGGCCACGCAGTCGCTGAGCTACCCGTACCCGGAGAACGGGCCCGGCACCAACCGCGGCAACGGCTTCAACCTGGGGTCGGCGGGATCGCTGGGCCTCACGCTCATCCCGCCGCAGCGCCTCGGCCTGCCCGGCGAGGCCGAGCAGTTCTACACCATGGGCGGCCTGTTCTACGGCGTCACGCTCGACTCGCTGTCGGTGCTCTCGACCGGCGGCAGCGGTGGCGGCAACAACGAGCAGCGTCCGAACACCGAGGCGGGGTGCTCCATCACCCCGGTGAGCGGGGTGCAGCAGCGCCCGCCGGCCACGGATCCGCAGGACCCCTGGCCCACGATCGCGCCGATGCAGGACACCACGGCCATCGATGGGCCTGCCACCACGGTGCGCACGGTGGGGTTCACCGTGGACGTGAAGGGCTGCATCCAGAAGTACCTGCCGGGCTCGCCGACGAGCGGCGTGAGCGTGAACCTCTCGCTCATCGCCACCGGCGCGCCCCTGCAGAGCGGGGCGAACCGCACCGGCGTGTCGTTCACGGCGCGGCTGCCCTAGCGCAGCAGGATCCCTACCCGGCCCGGAGGGCGGCCTTCACGGCGCCCACCGCGGCCGGGGCGGGGGCTACGCGGCGGCCAGGTAGGGCGTCCACTCCTCCGGGCGCCGGGGCGTGGCGACGTCGATGAAAACGTCGGGGCGGGGCGGGCGGGGCTTGCTGCGCGGATACATGTGCACCTCGTCGCAGAGCGCATCGCCCTTGCGCGCGTTGCAGGTGGCGCAGGAGGTGACCACGTTGAACCACGACGAATCACCCCCACGGCTGCGGGGCACCACGTGGTCGACGGTAAGCTTGGCGCGGCTGCCGCAGTACTGGCACGCGTAGCCGTCACGGGCGAACAGTGCGCGCCGGCTCATGCGGCGGGCCTCGTAGCGGGGCACCTTCACGCGGTAGACCAGGCGGATCACGTGGGGGGATGGGTAGTCGCGCGACACGCCGCGGATCGCGCGCGGGCGGTGCTCGAGGATCTCCGCCTTCTCCTTGAGCAGCAGCACGAGGGCACGCCTGACAGAGCACACGTTGATGGGCTCATACGATGCATTGAGGACGAGTACGTGCTGCGGGACCACCCCCTTCCGCGGGCAATATAGCCGCGGGGGCGCTTACCGGGGCGAGCGGTCGGCGGTGGGGTAACAGCCGAGCGGGGTGACCGCCGCGATACCGCCCTCGTCGATCGCGGTGAGGGCGGCCTGCAGCGGGAGGTCCCGGTGGCGGTTGCCCTCGGCGTCGATGAAGAACACGTAGTGGCCCAGCCCGGTGCGCGCAGGGCGGCTCTCGAGGCGCGTGAGGTTGATCGCCCGCAGGGCGAACTCCTGCAGGATCGACAGCAGCGCGCCGGGGCGGTCCTTCACGATTGAGCAGATGATCGAGGTGGACCACGGCCCGTGCGCGTCGGAGGCCACCTCCTCGGTGCCCACCATCGCGAACCGCGTGCGGTTGTCCGCGGCGTCCATGATGTCCTCGGCAATGATCTCCCCGCCATAGATCTGGGCCGAGCGCCGGTTGCCCACGGCCACCGTGCCGTTGTGGGCGAGCACCGCCACCTGCACCGCCTCGGCCGTGGAGTGGGCGGGGTCAACCGGCACCTCCGGGAGGTTGGCCCTGAGCCACCTGCCGCACTGGGCGCTCGCCTGCGGATGGCTCAGCACGCGGGTGGCCGAATCAAGGGGCTCGCCCGGGGCACCGATGAGCTGGTGGCGGATCGCGTGGATCACCTCGCCGCGGATGACCACACGGCCGTGGTTGGCGATGAGCTCGTCGAGCGTCTGGCTCACGCCGCCCTCGATGGCGTTCTCGATGGGCACCAGGGCCTCATCCACCTCGCCTGCGACGACCGCGGCGAAGCACGCGGCGATGCTCGGGTACGCCCGCGTGCGATCCACCTGATGGGCGCCCAGCCAGTCGAGCAGCGCCTCCTCCGAGAAGGTGCCCCGGGGGCCCAGGTATCCGATCGATCCGCTCACCGCGTCACGGCCTAGAAGACGATCTTGACGGGGTATTCGGCCCGGTTGTTGTCGGTCTTCTCCTCGCCCGGCACCGGCACCACCTCCACCTTAAGCGTGGATGGCTCGCCGAACGTGGGGCTCTTCGGGCCCGGCAGGGTGACCGACTGCTGCTCGCCCGACTGGATCGCCGTGATCTCCTTCTCCACCGTCTGGGCGTCCTTTGGCGACGCGTCGCTGGCGAAGGTGACGCGCACGATGACGTTGCTCTCGGCGAAGTCGCCGGCGTTCTCCACCGTCACCTGCCACTCGAGCTTGTCGGATGCCTGGATCTCGGTGTCTGTGCCCGCCTGCAGCTGCACGCCCTGCGGCAGCGCCTGCACCGATGCGATGCCGGTGCCATGCAGGCCGCCTGTGGTGCTCGTGCCGGTGCCGTCGGCCGTGCCCGTGCGCTGAAGCGCAGGGATGAGCTGGCCGGCACCGGTGGGCGATGCCTGGTCGGCGCGCACGCCGGACAGGAAGAACTGGCGGTCGGGCACCTGCACGCCCGTGATGTCGGCATCGGCGAGCGCGCGCTTGGACGGGCCCACGAAGGAGTCCTGGTAGAGGACATCGCTCGCGAGGAAACGCTGCATCGCGCTGGCGAGGGTGGCTGATGCGTATGCGCGGTTCTGCGACTCCACCACCGAGGGCAGGGCGTCGGCAAGGGCCTTGAGGCCGGTGACGCGGTACTGCAGGGCGGTGACGAGGCTCTGGTTGGGGGCCGACAGCGAGTCGGGCGGCGAGAGCGCATTGGCCTGGCCCACGAGGCCCTCGGCCTGATCGGCGATCTCACGCACCTGCACCTGCAGCTCGGGGGCCTTGGCGCCGTTCTTGTTGAGCAGGACCTCCTGCAGGGCGTCCGACTCCTTGCCCGATGCCGTCACGATCGTGGTGACATCACCCATGTACGAGCCGTAGGAGTCCTCGAGCTGGCTGCGCTGGCAGCCGCGCACTACCAGGACCAGTACGACGATGAGCACGATGGCCCCGCCCACGGCGAACGCGATGCGGGCGCCCGTGGACTGCATGGCGCCCCCGCCGCGGCCGGATCCCGACGAGCGCCCCGACGACCCCGAACTCCTCCTGCCCGATCCACCGCCGGATCCCCCGCGGCGACCGCGGCCGCCACCCGAGCCCGTGCCCGACCCGCCGCGACCCCGGCTCGACGAGCCCCGGTCGCGCGGATTCGGGCCCTCGGCCGGCGGCAGGGGGCCGCTGACGCCAGTGGGCTGGTCGTCGTACCCGTAGTCCGTGCCGGTGTCGTCTGGGTCCAAGGTGGGGTCTGCTCCGGATGGGCGAGGGGGGACTCGAACCCCCACGTTCTCTCGAACACTGGCACCTGAAGCCAGCGCGTCTACCAATTCCGCCACCCGCCCGGTGAGCGGCCTTGAGGCGCCGGAACACTAGCGCACCCGGCCCGCCCGGCTGCCGCACGGGTCGTGACTACGATCGGCTGTCCGTTCGGCGCCATCACAAGGATTCCTTCGCCGGCGGTGGAAGGCCCAATAGCCCCATGCCCATCACCGGACCACGCCATGCACCCACGCGCACCCAGGCGCATGCCCGCGTGCTCGGACGCTACGACCTCATGGAGGTCATCGGGCGGGGTGCCACATCGCGCGTGTACCGGGCCCTCGACAGGGCCACGGGGCGCGAGGTCGCGGTGAAGGAGATCCCCATCGATCTGGGCCTCGAGCTGCGCGTGGCAGCCGAGATCCGCGCCGCCGCGCGCCTGGAGCACCCCGGCATGGTGCGCATGCTCGACTGGGGCGAGGACGCCGAGTCGCTGTACCTGGTGAGCGAGCTGGTGGATGGGCCGTCGCTCGAGCGCGTGTACGCCGACGCGCCCCCCGGCGATCGCGCCACGGCCGAGATGGTGGCCGACGTGCTCGAAGCCCTCGACCACGCGCATGAGCGCGGGGTGATCCACCGCGACATCAAGCCTGCGAACATCCTGGTGGACGACCGCGGGCACGCGATGGTGACCGACCTCGGGGTGGCCCGCTTGTCGGGCGAGACCGGCATGACCCAGACCGGCGGCGTGGTGGGCACCATGGCCTACATGGCGCCGGAGCAGGCCACCGGCGAGCAGGTGACCGGCGCGGCAGACGTCTGGGCCGCCACGTTGGTGCTCTACGAGGGGCTGACCGGGCGCAACCCGCTCCTCGGCGGGAGCCCCGCCGACACCGCGCGGCGTGCCGCCCTGGGCGAGATCCCGCCCATCCGCAACCTCCGGCCCGATCTGCCCACCCGCCTGGCCAAGGCCATCGACGCGGGCCTGGCGCGGCACCCGGATGCGCGTCCCGACGCCCACCGCATGGCGCAGATCGTGCGGGAGGAGGCCCGGGCGCTGCCCGAAGGCCGCGGACGCCGGGCCGTGGCGCTGATCTCGGGCCCGATGCCCATGATCCTCTCGGGCGTGGGCGCGGGCCTGCTGGGCGGCCTCATCGCCGAGCGGGGGTTCTCGACCGGCGCCCTCGGCACCGCGGGAATCGCGCTCATCGCCGGGGCCATCGGCGCCTGGCGCGCACCGCTGGCGGCGGCCGGTCTCATCGTGCTGGCGGGCGCCGCCACGGCCACCGCGGCTCCCGCGCTCACGGGCATCGCCCTGGTCATCGGGCTGCTTTTGCTGCTCACGGGGGCGCGCTTCGGGCGGTTGGTGTTGCTGCCCGCCCTCGCGCCCGTGCTCGCGATGTTCGGCATGTTGCCCGCGTATGCCCTGCTCGCCGGATCGGTTCGCACCACGGCAGCACGAATCTGGACGGCCATCACGGGCGTGATCACCCTGCTGCTCTGGCAGGTGATGGCGGGAGCGAATGCCTTCGTGTTCACCGGCTGGGAGGTGAACGGCGCCTGGGATTCGCTGCAGGGGGTGACATCACCGCAGGCAGCGGGCGAGGCCCTGATCGCGCCGATTACGGCGCATCCGCAGGCCCTGGTGGGCTGCCTGACCATGATCGCGGCGGCCCTCACATGGCCGCTGGTCATCGGCGCGCCCGACCGGCGGCGCGTGGTGGCGGGTGTCATGTGGGCCGCCGGGCTCACCATGGCCGCGGGCCTGCTGGGCGGCGGCGGCCTCGAGGCGGTCGGCGCCGTGCTGCCCTCGGCTATCCTCGCCATGGCATGGGCTGCCCGGCCTTGGCGCGCATTCATGCGCGACGGCGCGGGCCGATCGGCCTCTCTCACCGGCACGGCGGGCTAGATGGCGCTACGGAACATCGAGCAGAAGATCGAGGGCATGGTCGAGAAGACGTTCGGCCGCATGTTCCGCAGCAGCCTGCAGCCGGTGGAGCTCGCGCGAAGGCTGGCGCGTGAGATGGAGGATCACAAGACCGTTTCGGTATCGCGGGTGTACGTGCCCAACCAGTACACCGTGTACCTCTCCCCGGCCGACCGACGCCAATTCTCAAGCTACGAGTCAGCGCTGGTGGTGGAGCTCGGGTCGTACCTCGAGGCCCACGCGCGCAGCGAGGGCCTTTCGCTGCTCTCGATGCCGCGTATCCGCCTGGAGACCGACACCGACCTGCGCCCCGGCGAGTTCGGCATTGCCTGCCGGATGGTGGACCCGGGCCGCCCGGGCGCCGAGCCGGCGGATGCCGCCCCCGAGGCTGCGGCTGCTGCTGCGGCTGCTGTCGGTGCCGCGGTGCCGCCCGCAGCAGATGAGGTGCCGGCCGAGCCGGTGATGCCCGTCGAGCCCGTCGAGCCGCTTCCCAACGAGGCCCTGGCCGCCGTGAGCGGCACGCAGGTGCTCTCGCCGGAGCAGGCGCGCGCGGCAGGGCTGGTGCGCGAGCACGTGACCCTGTACGTGGCAGGACAGCCTTTCCGCATCAGCCAGAAGGTCACGACGATGGGCCGCAGCCGCGACTGCGACATCGTGGTTCCCGACGCCAACGTGAGCCGCGTGCACGCCGAGTTGCGCCACGAGGGGCTCGAATACGTGCTGGTGGACCTCGGCTCGACCAATGGGGTCGAGGTGAACGGGCGCAGGGTGCTGCGCCACAACCTCCGCGACGGCGACCGGGTGAGCCTCGGTGGCGCCGAAGTGGTGGTCGAGCGACGATAGCCCGGGGCGCGCCGTGACAGAGACGGGGCTCATCATCGGGCAGGCCGTCTTCCTCCTGCTCCTCTACCTGTTCATCGCCTTCGTGGTCCGCGCGTCCACGCGCGCCCTGAAGTCGTCGGAGCTCGAGATGACGCCGCCGAACCAGCCGGAGCCGCCGGCACCCGCGCCCATGCCGGCGGCGCCCGCAGCCCCCACCGAGGTGGTGGGCGCAGCCATCGTGGGCTCGGCTGCCGCGGCAGCGCAGCAGCAGGCCGGGCCGCGCTGGGGCACGCGCAAGGCACGGCCGGAGCCGCCGCTGTCGGAGGCCGCCAGGCCCGAGGTGGTGCATGCCGCCGCGGCCGCCGAGCCCCACCTGGTGGTGAACCGCTCGAGCTCGCTGCCGGTGGGCACCACCTACGACGTGGCGGGCGGCGCCACCATCGGGCGCTCGCGCGGCAGCCGCATCCCCATCACCGACCAGTTCATATCCACCAGCCACGCCCGCGTGTTCCGCAAGGGGCACTTCTGGTTCGTGGAAGACCTGGGGTCGCTCAACGGCACGTACGTGAACGGGCATCGCATATCGGGGGAGCAGCAGTTGCACCTGCGCGATGAGATCCGCGTGGGCGAGACCGTGCTGAGGTGGGAGGAGTGAGCGGCAGATCCGACCTGGCGCTCATCGAGCTGGCGTCCGCGTCGGACGTGGGCCGGGTGCGATCGGACAACCAGGATCGCGACCTTCTGGCGCCGCCGCTCATCGCCGTGGCCGACGGCATGGGTGGCCACCTGGGGGGCGGCACCGCCGCAGGCATGGCCGTGGAGGCCCTGCGCGGCGTGGGATCCACCACCGACCCCACCGCGCTGCTCGCGGCGCTGAAGGAGGCCAACCGGGCCATCGCACGGGCCGCCGCGGACGACCCCGACCTCGCCGGCATGGGAACCACCGCGACGGCCGCGCTGCTGGAAGGCGGCATTCTGTACCTCGTGCATGTCGGCGACTCCCGCGCATACCTGATCCGTGGCGGGCGGATCATCCAGGTGACGCAGGACCACTCGGTCGTGGCCGAGATGGTGCGGCGCGGCGCGCTGTCGGCCAACGCCGCCGACAGCCACCCCGCACGGCACGTGATCACCCGGGCGCTGGGCGTGGACGCGGACATCGACATCGACGCCCTGCGCGTGGACCTGGAGGCCGGCGACGTGGTGCTGCTGTGCACCGACGGCCTCTCGGGTCCGGTTGCCGATGCCGACATCCTCGAGCTGGTGGAGTCCGCGCCGACGCTCGAGCAGGCCGTGGAGCAGCTGGTGCAGCGGGCCAACGCCGCGGGTGGCCCGGACAACGTGACGGTGGTGCTGGCCCGCGTGGACGCCGTCACCCGGGAGGCGGCGGCCACGGGATGACCGCGCGCCTCGCATGGGTCGAGATCGCGCGGGCAACCGACGTGGGCCGCGTGCGCGGCCACAACGAGGACCGTCATCTCGTGCGACCCCCGGTGCTCGCCGTGGCCGACGGCATGGGCGGCGCGCAGGCCGGCGAGGTGGCGTCCGGCATGGCTGTCGCGGCGCTGGATGCCATGCCGGAGCAGCCCCGGCCGGGCGACCTGCGGCGCGCCGTGGAGCGCGCCAACGGCGACATCCGCAAGGCGGCGTCGAGCGATGCCAGACGCGCCGGCATGGGCACCACCGTCACCACGTGCATGCTGGCCGACGACGGCCGCATGTACGTGGTGCACGTGGGCGACTCGCGTGCGTACCTGGTGCGCGGCGGCGAGCTGCGCCGCCTCACCGACGACCACTCGGTGGTGGCCGAGCTGGTGCGCGGCGGGGCGCTCACCGAGGATCAGGCCGACCGCCACCCGCAGCGCAACGTGATCACGCGTGCCCTCGGGGCATCGGACAAGGTGAGCGTCGACGCCTTCCAGGTGGGCGTGGAGCCCGGCGACGTGGTGATGCTCTGCACCGACGGCGTGTCGGCTGCGCTCGGGGATGCCGCCCTACGACGGGTATTCGCCGACGGGGCGTCGCTCGATAACGCCGCGCTGGCCCTGCTTGCGGCTGCCGACGAGTCGGGCGGCGAGGACAACGCGACGGTCGTGCTGGCCCGCGTGGGCGAGGGCGACGCCGCAGGGGTGCCACCGCCCCTGGAGTTCGTGCCGGCCACGCCACGCGTGGCCGTGCTGCCGCGGCCCATGGTGGAGCCCAGCGCGCGCACGGCCCGGGCGCCCGAGCCCGGCCGCGTGCTGGAGCGGGTTCCCACCACGCGATCGAAGCTGCTCATCGCGGGCACCGCGGTGCTCGTGGTGGCGGGCATGATCATGGGCCTCACGGCATGGGCGGCGTCGCGGTCGCACGTGGTGCGCGCCGACGACGCCGGCCAGGTCCGCCTGTACGCCGGGCTCCCTTACTCGCCGCTGGGAATCCCGCTCATGGATGACGGCCGGCCGCTCGGCGTGCCCGCCCGCGACGTGACGGCCGAGGACGCATCGGCGCTCGACCAGGGCATCCAGGGCGAGGGCGAGGCCACCGCGCTCGCCACACGGCTCATCTGGCGATACGGCATGCCGCAGCAGTGGAAGGTGCCCGAGGCAGGGGGCAAGCCATGAGCCTGCGCTCGCGCGAGCTGGGATTCCTCATCCCCGCGCTGCTGCTGGGCATGCTGGGCCTGGCCGCCGGGGCGTCCGCGCGCGCCGACGAGCTGCAGGCGGGCCCGTGGCAGACGGCGCTGGGCGTGGCCCTGGTGTTCATCGTCATGCACGCGGTACTGCGCCTGCGCGCGCCGCTGTCCGACCCCTACCTGGTTCCGATACTCGCGGCGCTCACGGGGATCGGGCTGGCGATGCTCTACCGCATCGATCCCGGGCTCGCGGGCGACCAGGCCATCTGGGTGACGCTCGGCGGCATCGTGTTCTGCGCCGTGATCGTTTTCCTGCCGGACCAGCGCGTGCTGGAGCGCTACCGCTACGTGATCGGCCTCACCGCGGTGATCCTGCTGGTGGTGACCATGGTGTTCGGCACCGAGGTGAACGGCTCGCGCCTGTGGATCGAGGTGGGTGGCGGGCAGCGGATCCAGCTGGGCGAGCTGGCCAAGGTGCTCATGGTGATCTTCCTCGCCGGCTACCTGCGCGAGAAGCGCGAGGTGCTGGCCATCCCCACCCAGAGGCGACTCGGCGTGAACCTGCCGTCGTTCCGGCACCTGGCGCCGATCCTGGTGCTCTGGGGCGCCGCGCTCGTGGTGGTGGTGGTGCTGAACGACTTCGGCACGGCGCTGCTGTTCTTCGGGGTGTTCCTGGCCATGTTGTACCTCGCCACGGGCAGGCCGCTCTACGTCGGCCTCGGCGTGGGCCTCTTCGCCGTGGGCGCACTGGCCATCTGGGCGGCCGTGCCGCGCATAGGCGCCCGCGTCGATTCGTGGCTGCACCCCTTCAGCGATGCCCAGGGCAGCGGCTACCAGATGGTGCAATCGCTCTATGCGCTGGCCGACGGGGGCGTGGTGGGCCCGGGATTCGGCCGGGCCCTGCTGGTGACGCCGGGCGGAGAGCCGCGAATACCCGCGCTCGAGACCGACTTCATCTTCAGCGCAGTCTCCAACGACCTCGGTTATGTCGGGGCCATCGGCGTGATGCTTCTCTACGTGCTTCTAATGGCACGAGGCTTCGCAATCGCCACGGCCGCCCGGGACGGCTTCTCCAAGCTGCTCGCCGGGGGGCTCACCGCGGTGGTGGGGCTGCAGGCCTTCATCATCATCGGGGGGGTCGTGCGACTCGTCCCGCTCACGGGAGTGACCCTGCCCTTCATGTCATACGGCGGCTCGAGCGTGGTGGTGAACTTCGGCATCGCGGCGATCCTCCTGGTGATCAGCAACAGGTCGCGCCGGGGCCTTGTTGAAGCCGTACGGGGGGTGCCCGCCGCGTGAACAAGTCGATCCGCACCCTCTACATCGCCCTGGCATCGGCGTTCGCCCTGCTCGTGGTGATGCTGGGCTACTGGCAGGTGGTGGCGGCCGGCGGGCTGGATGAGCGCGCCGACAACCCCTACACGCTCGAGAAGCAGCGCCTCGTCGACCGCGGCCGCATCATCTCGGCCGACAAGATCGTGCTGGCCGAGAGCGTGGCCTACCGCGAGAAGGGCAAGAAGTACTACCGGCGCTACTACCCGCAGGGCTCGCTGGCGAGCCAGGTGGTGGGCTACGCCACGGCGGAGCAGGGGGCCACGGGCCTCGAGCAGCAGTACAACCGCTACCTCGCTGGCAGCTACGGCACGGGGGCGATCCTCGACCGGCTGCGCGAGGAGACCAAGGACGGCGCCGACATCCGGCTCACGCTCGACACGCGCGTGCAGAAGACCGCCGAGGCGCTGCTCTCGGGCCGCAAGGGCGCCGTGGTGGCCATACAGCCGAAGACCGGCAAGGTGCTGGCGGTGGCATCATCCCCGTCGTTCGACCTCAACCAGGTGACAAGCGACTTCGCCTCCATCCGTAAGGAGGCCGACGCGCCGCTCCTCAACCGGGCGACCGCCGGTCTGTATCCGCCGGGCTCCACCTTCAAGGTGGTCACCGCCACCGCGGCGCTGGCCAGCGGCAAGTGGTCGGCGTCGTCCACCTTCGACGACAAGGGCGTGTACGTGGTGGACGGCAAGCCCATCTACAACTCGGGCAAGTCGAAGTTCGGGCTCCACAACCTCACGGATGCGCTCACCTTCTCGATCAACACGACATTCGCGCAGATCGGCGACACCCTCGGCGGGCGCAGGCTCGGCCGCGAGATGAACCTCTTCGGATTCGGCCGCCCCACCGAGATCGACCTGCCTTCCGGGGAAGTCGCCACGTCGGGCAGGTACCGTGAGGGGAAACTGCTCCCCAATGACCAGCGCGACGAGGACGCATCCCGCATCGCGATCGGACAGGAGAACCTCCAGGTGACGCCACTCCAGATGGCCATGGTGGCCGGCGCGATCGCCAACGGCGGGCGAATGATGCGCCCGTACCTCGTGCGCCGGGTCATCACCCCCGACGGCGTGGTGGTGAAGCAGCAGCGCCCCGAGGAGGTCGATTCGGTGTCGAGCGCGTACATCGCATCCGAGGTGGGCCGCATGATGCAGAGTGTGGTGTCCGAGGGCACGGGAACGAAGGCGGGCCTCGCCGGCCTGTCGATCGCCGGCAAGACCGGTACGGCCGAGACCGGTGACCCCGAGCGCAACCAGGCGTGGTTCATCGGTTACGCGCCGGCAAACGACCCCGAGGTGGCCGTGGCCGTGGTGATCGAGGACACCTCCGGCACCGGTGGCACCGAGGCCGCCCCGGTGGCCGGCGAGGTCATGCGCACGGCGCTGTCGGTCGACCCCGTGCCCGGGGAGCCCATCTCATGACCATCGGCCCCGGCAGCGAGCTGGGCGAGCGCTACGAGCTCGGCCACCAGATCGGCAGCGGCGGCATGGCCGCCGTGTACCTGGCGTACGACACCGTGCTCGACCGCGAGGTGGCGGTGAAGGTGCTGGCCGAGCGCTTCGCCGCCGACCACGCGTTCGTCGAGCGCTTCCGGCGCGAGGCATCGGCCGCCGCGGGCCTGAACCACCCGAACATCGTGGCGGTGTACGACCGCGGCGAGGCCGAGGGCACGTACTACATCGTGATGGAGTACCTGTCGGGCCCCGACCTCAAGAAGGTCATCCGCGACCAGGGCGCGCTCGAGCCCGCCGTGGCCGTGGACAACGCCCTGCAGATCCTCTCGGCGCTCACCGCGGCGCACGCGGCCGGGATCATCCACCGCGACATCAAGCCCCAGAACGTCATGGTGGGCGAGGACGGCCGCCTGCGCGTGGCGGACTTCGGCATCGCGCGCGCCGACGCCGACCAGCAGATGACCGAGGCCGGGTCGGTGATCGGCACCGCCCAGTACCTGTCGCCCGAGCAGGCCCAGGGCGAGGAGACCACCGCCGCCAGCGACACCTACGCCGTAGGCGTCGTGCTCTACGAGATGCTCACGGGGCGCGTGCCGTTCGATGGCGATCGCCCGGTGACCGTGGCGATGAAGCAGATCAACGAGCCGCCCGTGCCTCCGCGGGTGTTCGTGCATGACATCCCGCCCGACCTCGACGCCGTGGTGTTGAAGGCGCTCTCCAAGCGCCCGGAGGACCGCTACCACTCGGCCGAGGAGTTCACGGCGGCCCTGCTCGACGTTCGCGCAGGCATGCCGGGCAACCAGCAGTCCACGCTCATCCTCACCGCGCCGGCGGCCACCGCAGGGGCGGCCGCGGCGGCGACCACGGAGACCGCAGTCATGGCAGAGCCCGCACGAGGCGGACGCGGAGGCAACGGGCGCGGAGGGGGGCGCGGCACGAAGAAGGGCGGCGCCAACCGGCCAGCGATGTGGGGCATCGCCGCCGTGATCATCGCGGCCATCGCCGTGGCCCTGGCCCTGGCCCTCACGCGTGGCGGCAGCGACATGATCGGCGTGCCCGACGTGGCGGGCTTCGACGCGCCCGCCGCATCGCGCGCCATCACCGATGCAGGGCTCACGCCCACGCAGCGCACCCAGGCCAGTGACACCGTGCAGTTGGGCGTGGTCATCGGCACGCAGCCCGAAGCCGGCACCGAGGTGGCCAAGCAGTCCACCGTGACGATCCTGGTGTCATCCGGGCCCGCGCAGGTGACCGTGCCCAACGTGGTGGGCAAGGCGGTGGAGGACGCCCAGGCTACGCTCGAGAAGGCCGGCTTCGACGTGACCACCGAACAGGTGAACAGCGACAAGGAGATCGGCACCGTGGTGCGCCAGGCGCCCAGGGCCGGCTCGCAGGCCGGATCGGGAGACACCATCACGCTCTACGTGAGCAAGGGCGTCACCAAGGTCACCGTGCCCGACGTCACCGGAAGTGACATCGATGCCGCGCGCAGCTCGCTGACGAATGCCGGGCTCGAGGTGGGCAGCGTCACCGAGGACGACGGCACGTCGGGCCTCAGCCCCGGCACGGTCACGGGCCAGGACCCCTCGGGCGGCGCGTCGGTGGCCAAGGGATCGTCGGTGGACCTCATCGTGGCGGCATCCGGCGGCAGCAGTGTGCCGGACGTCACGGGCAGCGACTCCAGCACCGCGCGGTCGAAGCTCGAGAGCCTCGGGTTCAACGTGAGCACGGCCGAGGTGGAGAGCACGCAGCCCGCGGGCATCGTGGTCGACCAGGACCCCAGCGGCGCCTCGCAGGTGCCCGCCGGCAGCACCGTCACCATCTACATCTCCCGCGGATCAGCCGGCGGCGGCTCGTCGGGTGGCGGGTCATCCGGCGGCGGTTCATCGGGCGGCGGCTCGCAGCCCCCGGCCCCGTCGCCCGGCGGCGGGTCATCGGGTGGCGGTTCCGGCGGCGGCTCCCAGCCGCCTCCACCCGGTTGATGAACATCGCCGTGCTGGGCGGCGGGCGCAGCAGCGAGCACGATATTTCGCTGGCGTCAGCCGCCTCGGTGGCGCATGCCATCGACCATGGCCGCTACCAGGTGCTGGACATCACCATCGACCGCGATGGCGGCTGGTCGCTGGATGGCCAGCCCGTGGCGCTGGTGCCCGCGGCCGGTGACCAGGCCTGGCTCATGCCGCTCACCGGTGGTGGCGCTCCGCGCGAGATCGGCCTGGTGTTCCCCGTGCTGCACGGCCCCTGGGGCGAGGACGGCACGGTCCAGGGACTCTGCGAGACCGTGGGCGTCCCGTACGTGGGCGCCGACGTGGCCGCCAGCGCGCTGGGCATGGACAAGGCGATGTTCCACGTGGTGGCCGCGGCCGTGGGCATCCCCCGCGTGGAGACGCTCATCCTCACCCACCGCGAGTGGCTCGACGACGCCGCGGGCGTGCGCGATCGCGTGGCGCGCGAGATCGGCTACCCGGCGTTCGCCAAGCCCGCGCGCCAGGGGTCGAGCTTCGGCATCAGCCCCGTGCCCGACGAGGATTCCCTGGGCCCCGCGCTGCAGCTGGCGTTCGCACACGACGACAAGGCGCTCGTGGAGCGTCGTGCCATGGGCCGCGAGGTCGAGGTGGGGCTGCTCGGCAACGATGAACCGCACGCATCACCGCTCGGCGAGATCATCCACGAGAACGACTGGTACGACCACGACGCAAAGTACCGCGAGGGCGGCATGCGGCTCGAGGTTCCGGCCGACGTGCCGGCCCCGGTGCAGGACCAGGCGCGCGAGCTCGCCGTGCGGGCGTGGAAGGCCATCGGGTGCAGCGGCCTGGCCCGCGTCGACTTCTTCCTCGAGGGCGGCGACCTCTACGTGAGCGAGATCAACACGATCCCGGGCTTCACGTCCACCAGCGTGTGGGGACGCCTCATGGCCGGCGACGGCTTCGGGTACCCCGAGCTGGTGCAACGGCTGATCGACCTGGCGCTGGAGCGCCACGAGTCGCGTCGCGCATACCGCGGCTGACCCCCGGGTGTGAACCCCGGTGTCAGGCACTTAACCTTCGCCGCCATGCGATCGGGACGCAGACAGGCAGCGCCATCAGCGGGGAAAGTTAAGTGCCTGACACCGGGGTAGGCGACCTCGTCATCGGGCTGGTGGCCGACACCCACGTGGGGGAGTTTCTCGACGAGCTGCCGACGTGGGTGCTGGATGCGCTCGCGGGGAGTGATCTCATCCTGCACGCGGGCGACCTCTCCGATGGATCGGTGATACCCGCGCTCGAGCAGATCGCCCCGGCGGTGGCGGTGCGCGGCGACCACGACCTGCCCGGCGCGCCGCGGCTGCCGGCCCGTGCCATCGCGGCCATCGGGGGCCGGCGCATCGGACTCATCCATGGAAAGCGCCGCGGCACGGATGCCCTGGTGGTGGCCGCGCACGCCGCGGCCGGACGCCGCATCGCGTGGGATGCCGCGCGCGTTCGCGCGATGGCCCGGGCATTCCGCGGCCACCGCGTCGATGCCGTGGTGTTCGGGCACTGGCACGAGGCGGTCAGCGCCCATGTGCGTGGCGTGCTGGTGTTCTCGCCGGGGGCGGTATGCCCGTGGGGAAGCCTGGAGGGCGGTCGCGCACCGCGCGCCGGGGCCGCCGGAGTGGCCGACCGCGTGGTGCGCCGCTACCGCGAGCAGCTGGGGCCCGACGCCATGCGGCCGTCGGTGGGGCGCCTGGTCATCGATGCCACCGGCATGCGCGCCGAGGTGCTGCGCGCACCCTGACGCGGTACGCGCTCAGCTCCTCCTGGCCCGCGGATGCGCGCGGTCGAAGTCGTCCTTGAGGTGACTTGCCGTGATGTGCGTGTACACCTCGGTGGTCACCGGGCTGGCATGCCCCAGGTGGGCCTGCACGTAGCGGATGTCCACGCCGGCCTGCACCAGGTGGGTACCGCACGAGTGGCGAAGCGCATGCGGGAACACCCTCACGCCCTCCGACACCAGGCCGGCCACGTCGGCCACGCGGTGGACCTCGCGCCAGACGTCCGACCTGCCGATGCGTCGGCCGCGGTTGCCGAGGAAGACCGCGTCGGCGTCGCGGTGGCGCGCCTGGTCGGGGCGGGGCTTCAGATCGCGGGCGCGGAGCTCGGGACGCCCCGTGACCAGGTAGCGGCGCAGGGCGTCGTGGGCCACCTGCGGCACTGCGACCGCGCGGTGCTTGCCGCCCTTGCCCAGCACGATCACGTAGGGGTCATCGGGGTCGTCGAGGTGCAGGCCCGACACGTCGAGGCCCGCGGCCTCGGTGGCGCGCAGCCCGCAGCCGTAAAGCACCTCGATGAGCGCGCTGGCGCGAAGCCCCTCGGGGCCCGGCAGCGCTGCGGCGGTGTCGCACATCCTGCGCATCTGCGACGGCGAGAGCGCCGCGACCTCGCGCGACAGGCTCTCCTGGCTGCGCGATGCCATTGCGGGCGGGCGCAGGTCGTCCACCGGGTTCGGCAGGTCGAGGGCCCGTGACCACCAGCGGCAGAAGGCACGCACGGCCGCCACACGTCGGGCGCGACTGGAGGGCCGGCCATCCAGGCGGTCGCGCCAGTCCTGCCACCAGCCCGAGGGGATCGCCGCCATCTGCTCGGCCGCCCGGCGTGCCACGGGATCCGCCTCCACGCCGAAGGGCGGCGCCTCGATATCTGAGGGCGGCACGCCCAGGGCCTCGCCCAGGAGGGTGAGGTCGCGCCCGTAGGCGGCACGGGTGTTGGCGCTGCCGCGCGTGGCCACGAACGCTGCGGCCAGGGCCCGGTAGCCATGGGCATCCACCTGCGCGCTCATCCGCGCGGGTGCGCCCGGCGCAGGGTCTTCTGCATGGCCTTGGTGGTGACGCCCGTGTAGCGCTCGGTAGTGGCCAGGCTGGCGTGCCCGAGGAACTCCTGCACCACGCGCAGGTGCGCGCCCCCGGTGCCGCCCGGGCCCTCGAGCATGTGCGTGGCGGCCGCGTGCCGCAGAAGGTGCGGCCCCCCGGTGCGCCCCAGCGACTCGAGCATGCGGTGCACCACCCGGTACACCGCGCTGCCGTCCATGGGCGCGCCGCTTCGCGACAGGAACACGCAGGCGCGGGCGGCGGCGGTGAACCCCGCCATCGCCGCCAGGCGCGGGCGCCCCTCGTCGAGCCACTGGCGCAGGGCATCCACGCACGGCTCGGTCATCGGCACGGTGCGCGAGTGCCCGCCCTTTCCCACCACCGCGAGCGTCTCATGCTCGAAGTCCAAGGATGAGAGCACCAGGTCGCAGGCCTCCTGCCGGCGCAGGCCGCTGCCGTAGAGCACCTCCACCAGGGCCCGATCGCGAATGGCCAGCGCCCGCGCGGTGGAGCGCGGAGGCGCCTCGTCGATCACGCGCGCGGCATGCTCGGCAAGCGCTGCGGCGTCATCCTGTGACAGCCGCGGCACAGGGGCGCGCTCGGCGCGCGGGGCGTCCACCAGCGACGCCGGGCAGCGGCCACGCGGGAAGTATGGATACAGCCACTCGCGCAGCGACGTGAGGGCGCGGCGCTGGGTGGACGCCGCCCACCCGATGCCGCGTAGCGCCGCTTCGAGCATGGACGGCGTGATGTCGGCGGGGTCCCCCACCCCGCGCTCGGAGAGCCACGTGGCCACCCGGCGGCAGTCGCGCACGTACCCGGCGCGCGACTCCGGGGCCAGCGCGCGGGCGCGACCGCCCTGGCGCGAGAGGCGCTCGTCGAGGTCGTGCAGGGAGTCCTCCCATGGGCCGGGCAGTGCCATGCGGTTATGTTCGCCGCGCGGGAACGGCTGCCCTCCACCGGGCGGGACCACGGCGGGGCCGGGACAGGGCTAGCGCGTGCCCTCCAGGCCGATCTCGGACACATACGCCCGGTAGCCGCTGCCCTGCGCATTCGGCGGCAGGTCGGTGATCCAGAACGTGTACGTGCCCGATGCCGGGCCATCGTCCAGCGCCGCCTGCTGCGCGCCGTCCCGGAACGTGCCCCGCCCCACCACGCGCGCCTCGGGACCGGGCTCCCCGGCGATCACCTCGAACGCCCCGCCGGTGCCCTTGGTGGTGACCACCAGGCGTCGCGCCACCGCAGGCGAGTCGAGGTTCAGCGTCAGCCCCACGCCGTCCTTCAGCCCGCCAAAGTCGGGGGTGGCGTAGCGCTCGGTGCGCCACGAGGTGGCCTCGTTGCCGTCATACGCCAATGGCACCTCGCCGGGCATCTCGCGGCCCTCGCCGCCGGGGTCGGCATCTGTCACCGACGCCAGCTGCAGCGGCTGCATTCCGGTCATCACCGCCCCGCCCCCACCCGTGCCAGCTGAAGAACCGCCCGACCCTCCCGGCGGTACCGCCTCGATGCCCCCGGTGGTCACCACCACCGCGGCCGCGGCGCCCGCGCCCAGCACCAGCACGCCGGCCACCACGGCCGGCCAGCGGCGGCGGCGCTGCGCCGTGGCGATCACCACGGGAGCCTCGCCGCTGCCCTGCGACCCCTGGGCAGCGACTGCGGCCACCGGGGCCAGCACGCCCGTGGCCGCCTCATCGGGTTGCCTGGCGGGAACGAGACGGCCGGTGTCGGCGTCGGCAGCGGCAACCTCGGCCGGGATCACCGGCATGGCCGCGGTGGCGCCTGCGGGAACGTCGATGAGCGCATCGGCCATGTCGAGGGCCGATGCGAACCGCGCGTCCGGATCCTTCTCGCATGCGCGCATGACGATGGAGGCCAGGTATGCGGGCACCTCGGGGCGCGCCTCGCGCGGGTCGGGCATGGGGTCGCGCACCTGGCGCAGCGCCACGCCCATGGGGGTGTCGGCCGGGAAGGGCAACTCGCCGGTGAGCGACTCGTACAGCACGATGCCCAGCGCATAGACGTCCGTGCGCCCGTCCACGCCCAGGCCACGGGCCTGCTCGGGCGCCAGGTAGTCGCTTGTGCCCAGGACGGTGCCGGTGCGGGTGAGGCCGTCCTGCATGCCGTCGAGCAGGCGCGCGATACCGAAGTCGGTGAGCTTCGCGACGCCCGACTCGGTGACCAGCACGTTGTGCGACTTGATGTCGCGGTGCACCACGCCCGACCGGTGCGCGAGCTCGAGCCCGCGCGCCACCTGGCTGGCGATGGACGCCGCCTCGGCCGGGTCGAGCGCACCGCGCTGGCGGATGAGCGCCTTGAGCGTCACCCCATCCACCAGCTCGAACACGATGTAGGGCCCGTCGTCGGCGCCGGCGTCCTGGTCGAGCATGCGCACGATGCACGGGTGGTCGAGGCGCGACACCACGTCGGCCTCGCGGCGGAACCGCACGAGCAGGTCGGGGTCATCCTGCACGCGGGGGTGCATCAGCTTCACCGCCACCACCGCGCCGGTGTCGTCGTCCACGGCCCGCCACACAGTGGCCATGCCACCGCTGCCGATGGGCCGCTCGAGCCGGTACCGCCCGCCGATGAGGTCCCCTGCCGCGGTCATGGGCGCAGGTAGGTCGCACGCACGCCTGCACGGTAGAGGCAGCGCGTGACGTCGCGACGCGGAAGGTTCCGGCGCGCGCCTGCCATATGGACGTCCGGGGCTGCTGCGGCGCTGGTACGGTCGTCCGATGGCGACCTACACGATCCTGATCGTGGAGGATGACCCGGCGATCGCCGATTCGGTGGCCTACCACCTCGGCCGCGCGGGCCACCGCACCCTCACGGCCGCCGACGGCGCCACCGGGCTGCGGCTGTTCAAGCGCGAGCGCCCCGACCTGGTGGTGCTCGACCTCATGCTGCCGCAGCTCGACGGCTGGCGGTTCACCGAGGAGGTGCGCGCGGATGATCCCGACGTGCCCATCATCATGTGCAGCGCGCGCACCAGCGAGCACGACCGCGTGTATGGCCTGGAGATCGGCGCCGACGACTACCTGATCAAGCCGTTCTCGATGAAGGAGCTCGCGGCGCGCGTGGCGGCCCAGTTGCGCAGGCGCGACAAGGAGCGCGGCCGTGCGGCGCAGGGACCCATCGAGGCCGCCGGCCTCGTGATCGACCCCGACCAGGTGCAGGCGTTCGCCGGCGGCCGCAGCGTGGGGCTGACCGCCCGCGAGTTCGAGGTGCTGCTGGTGCTGGCCAAGGCCGACGGCAAGCCGCTCGCGCGCAACACGATCTACCGCGAGGCCTGGGGCTACGAGATGATGGCCGGCGACCGCTCGGTGGATGTGTTCGTGAGGAAGGTGCGCCAGAAGCTGCGGGCGGCAATTCCCGACACCGACTTCGTCATCACCCACTACGGCGTGGGCTACCGGTTCGACCCGGGGGGCACACGCGGCGAGTGATCCGCCCGTGCCCCCGCGCGGCCGATCAGTTCCCCGCCATCTCCTCCACCTCGCCCGGGCCACGCAGCGATCGGATGAGCCAGTAGATGACGCCGCCGATGGCACCGCCGATGAGCGGGCCGATGATGTAGATCCAGAGGTCGGTGGCATCCTGCGTGTAGATGGCCGGGGCGATGGAGCGAGCCGGGTTGAACGACCCGCCCGAGATCGGCCCCACCACCGTGGCGGCGGTGAAGATGAAGCCACCGATGGCGATCGGGGCCAGGATGCCACTCCACGGTGCCTTGTCGGTGGCCACCGCGCTGATGACGATCACGAAGAGCGCCGTGAAGATGATCTCGATGGCCACGGCGGTTCCCATCCCGATGCCGTCCCCCGGGTGATTCACGAGGGCGTCCTGCACGGCCGACGAGTAGATGGCGTATGCGGCGCCCATGGCGCAGAACGCGCCAACGAGTTGCGCGATCCAGTAACCGATGAGCTCCGACCACGGGAACTGCCGTCCGCTGGCGAGCCCGAGCGTGACCGCCGGGTTGAAGTGCCCGCCCGAGATATGGCCGAAGGCGAAGATCATGAGGGCGAGGCCGAGGCCGAATCCGGCCGCCACGCCCCCGGTGCCGATGGATCCCGGCAGCAGCACGGCCGCGGCGATGCCGGAGAATCCGAAGAGGAAGAAGCCGAAGGTGCCGAGCGCCTCCACGAGCATGCGTTTCCAGTAGGGGTACGTCACGGGATGACTCCTGCGATTGGGACGCGAACGCTGCGCGGCACGTGAGGCCGCGCCATCGCTTTCGCCGTGCGCACCCGGAATCCCCCGTTCGCGCAGGGCGCGGGCCGGCCCGCAGGTCGTTGAGACCCGGCCCGCTGCTCCGCTAAGGTGCCGCGGCCACCTGGCGGGGTGCCCGAGTGGTCAAAGGGAGCGGTCTGTAAAACCGTCGGCTCTGCCTACGAAGGTTCAAATCCTTCTCCCGCCATCTGGAACCGGAGCCCGGCCGACGCGCTGGGTTCCGTCGTTCCGCGGGTCCGTCGTGCGGCGTGGGATGCGCGCCTACAGTTGCCCGAATGAGATGCACGATCATGCGCATCGGACTCGGCGGTGCCATTACCGCGATCGTCATGCTCGGCGTGGCCGGGACGGCCCCGGCGGCCACCTGCACGGTGACGCCCTCGGCCACCGAGGGCCCGTTTTACACGCCCGGGGCGCCCACGAGGGCACGCATCGCGACGCCCGGCACCACCGGTACGCCCCTCGTGCTGCGCGGCGTGGTGCGCGACAGCTCGTGCCGCCCGGTCGCAGGCGCCATCGTGGACATGTGGCAGGCCGATGGCACGGGGCACTACGACAACGATGGCTACCGGCTGCGGGGGAAGGTGCGCACGAATGCCACGGGCGCGTGGACCATCCGCACCGTGGTGCCCGGCATCTACCCGGGGCGCACGGAGCACATCCACGTGAAGGTGGGCGCTCCCGGCGGCCCCGTGGTCACCACGCAGCTGTACCTGCCGGGCTCCTCCGGCAACGCCGGTGACGCCTTCTTCCAGCGACCGCTGCTCATCAGGGACCTCAACCGGTCGTCTACGCCCTGGACCGGCACGTACCCCTTCGTGGTGCGCCGCTAGGCCGGATCCACACTGGTGACGACCAGCTTGGGATAGGTCATCTCGAGCGCGGCCGCCGCGGGGCCCTCGCGTGCGTCGCCCGACCCGCGCCTGCCGCCGTAGGGCATGTGGTCGGCCCGGAAGGTCGGGGTCTCATTGATCACCACGCCGCCGAAGTCGAGGTTCCGCGCCCAGGCCATGGCGCGGTCCACCCGGGCGGTGAAGATGCCTGCCTGCAGTCCGAGGGGGCTGTCGTTGGCGATGTCGATGGCGTCATGCACCCGGTCGTACACGCACACCGCGATCACCGGGCCGAATACCTCGTCGCGCATCACGCGCGCGAACGGGGCCACGCCATCGAGCACGGTGGGCGCGATCATCGCGGGGCCGTCGGGGAGACGATCTCCGCCGCGCACCACGCGCGCCCCCACCTGCGTGGCCTCGGCGATCCACTCGAGCACGCGATCGGCTGACTCCGAGTCGATCACCGGGCCCACGTCGGTGGACTCCTCCAGCGGATCGCCCACCACGAGGGCGTCCACCAGCGGCAGCAGTTCGTCCATGAGGGCGTCGTGCGCCTGGCGATGCACCAGCACCCGCTGCACCGAGATGCACGACTGCCCGGCGTGGGTGAAGGCGCTGGCGGCGATGGCGCGCGCGGCCAACGGCAGGTCGGCGTCGTCCTGCACGATCACCGGGGTGGCGTTGCCCAACTCGAGGGCTACGCGGATGTCGGGGCGCGCCGCGCGGATTGCCCACCCCACGGTGCCGCTGCCCGTGAACGACACCATCGACACACCCGGGTGCGCGGTGAGGGGCTCCCCCGCCACGCCGTCGCCCAGCACCCAGCCCAGCATTCCCGCGGGCAGGCCGGCCTCGCGCAGGATCGCCGAGAGCGCCAGGCCCGACAGCGGCGTGCGCCCCGCGGGCTTCAGCACCACCGGCGCGCCCACGGCCACCGCGGGGCCCAGCTTGTGGGCCACCAGGTTGAGCGGGAAGTTGAACGGGGTGATGGCGGCGATCACCCCCACCGGCTCGCGCACGGTCATGCCCACCAGGCCGGCGCCGGAGTCGGCGGCGTCCATGGGGATCACCTCGCCGGCCAGCGTGCGCGCCACCGCGGCCGAGAACGTGAGGGTGTCCACGCAGCGCGCGACCTCGCCGCGGGACTGCTTCATCGGCTTGCCGGCCTCGGCGGCGATCACCGTCGCAAGGACGTCGGCGCGCCCAGCCACCAGCGCCGCGGCCCGGTCGAGTACCCGCGCCCGCTCTGCCGCCGGGGGCGCGGTGCCGAGCGCGGCCGACGCCGCGGCCACCGCCTGGTCCACGGCGTCGTCGCCCGATATCGCCACGCGGGCGACCTCCTGGCGATCGTACGGCGAGACCACCGGCTGCTCGCCGAGCGACGGCAGCTCGTCAGCCCCGGCCATCGCGACGCGGGGAATCCATGCGGGTACGTCGATGCGCGCCATTACGGGCAGGCTACCGTTGCGGGCATGGCCCCCCTGCTGCCGCACGAAATCGCACCAGACCCGCCGCGGATACTGGCCGCGTGGATCGACGAGGCCCGGGCCACCGCGCAGCCCCAGGCCACCGCCATGACGCTGGCCACCGCTGCGGCGGACGGACGTCCCTCGGCGCGCATGGTATTCGTGCGCGGGTGGGGCCCGGTGGGCATCGACTGGCTCACCGACGCCGCGTCGCGCAAGGCGCGCGAGCTGGCCGTGCGCCCGCATGCCGCAGGGGTGTTCTACTGGGCAGGGCTGGGGCGGCAGGCACGCGTGGAGGGGCCGGTGCTGCTGCTGCCCGACGACGAGGTGGCCGCGTACTTCGCACGCCGACGCCCGGAGACCCGCCTGGCGGCCGGCGCATGGCGGCAGGGCGAGCGATTGGGATCGCGCGCCGACCTGCATCGGCGCCTGGCCGCGGTGCGCGCCGCGGGCGATGGCGGCGACGCCGAGGGCGTGCCCGAGGGCTGGATCGGCCAGCGCCTCGAGCCACGCGCGATCGAGTTCTGGCAGGAGGACCCCGACGGCCTGCACGACCGCCTGCTGGCCGTGCGCGGGGCATCGGGCTGGACCGTGGAGCGCCTCGCCCCCTAGCCGCGCCGATGCCCTCCCTGCACACGGGCGCGGCTTCATGTCGGTTAAGTGCCTGACACCGGGTAGGCTGCGCGCACAACGCCATGGGCGGTGGTGAGGGAAGCCGGTGCGATTCCAGCGCGGTCCCGCCACTGTGACCGTGAGCGCCGCCGCCGGGGCCTTCGGGGTCCGGCCACTGGGGGATCCCCCCGGGAAGGTGCGGGGGCGCGACGACCGGGAGCCAGGAGACCTGCCTCCGCCTTGGCACCACGACCTTCGAGGACTGAGGTGACGGTGCACGGGGATCCCGCCGGGAACCCGCATGATGGGATCCCTGCGCACGGCGCGACCGTGGCGCGTGCCCGTGGCCTCAGGTTCTCATACGGCGAGTCGGGGCACGCGGCGCTCGACGGCGTGGACCTCGACGTGGTGGCCGGCGAGGTGCTCGTGCTCGAGGGCCCCTCCGGCGGGGGCAAGAGCACCCTCCTGCGCGCGCTGGCCGGCCTCGTGCCCGACTTCCACGGCGGCGCGGTGTCGGGCTCGGTCGAAGTGGCCGGGCACGACGCCCTGGCCTTGCCCCCCGCCGCGCTCGGGGCGTCGGCCGGAATGGTGTTCCAGGACCCCGAGGCCCAGGCGGTGCTCAGCACCGTGGAGCGCGACGTGGCATTCGGCCCGCAGAACGCCGGCCTGCACGCCGATGAGATCGCCCGGCGCGTTGACCGCGCGCTGCACGACGCCGGGGCCTCCCACCTGCGGCGACGCCGTATCGACGAGCTGTCCTCGGGCGAGCGCCAGCGGGTTGCCATCGCCGGCGTGCTGGCACGCGAGCCGCGCCTCCTGCTGCTCGACGAACCCACCTCGCAGCTCGATTCCGCGGCGGCGTCCGCGCTGGCATCCACGCTGCGCGGCCTCGCCGACCGCGGCACGGCGGTCGTGATTGCCGAGCACCGGGCCGAGCGCGTGCGGCCCATCGCCGATCGCGTGCTGGCGGTGTGCTGCGGTCAGGTGGGCACCCCGGCCCCCGATGAGCCCGCGCCCGAGTCCCTGCCGCCCATCGACGCCGTGGCGGCGCCCGCCCTGCGCATGGAGCGCGTGGTGGCCGGGCACGACGGGCGCCCGGTACTGCGCGACGCCTCGCTGGTGCTCGTGCCCGGCCGCGTCACCGCCCTGGTGGGCCCGAATGGCAGCGGCAAGAGCACGCTGTTGCGCACCCTCGCCGGGCTGCACTGCCCAGACTCCGGGCGTGTGATGCTGGGAGACGATGACGTCTCGGCGCTGCCCCCCGAGGCGCGGTTCCCACGGCTCGGCATGGTGCCGCAGGACCCGGGCCGCCACCTGCTCACCGAGAGCGTGGGCGACGAGATCGCCCTGGCCCTTCGGGCCATGGGGGTTCCCGAGGGCGATCACGCGCCGCGCGTCGCGCACGTGGCCGCCGCGCTCGAGCTGGACGACATGCTCGACCGCCACCCCCTTGACCTCAGCGTGGGAGAGCGCGAGCGCGTGGCCCTGGCGGCGATACTCGTGGCAGGCCCCCGCGTGCTGGTGCTCGATGAGCCCACGCGCGGCATGGACCCACTGCGAAAGCGGGCCCTCGCGGCGATCATCCGCGCGCGCGCGGCCGCAGGCGCTGCCGTGCTGGTTGCCACCCACGACGGGCCCTTCGCGGTGGCCACGGCCGATGAGGTGCTCGAGATGGTGCACGGCGACGCGGTGCCCACCGGGCTACCGCCCACCGCGCTGCTGGCGGCATGACGCCGTGAGCGCCGCGGCCGTGGTGATCCTGGCCAGCGTGGCGATCCTGCTGCTCGGGTGGACCGCATGGGAGCGGGGGGCGGCCGGTCCGAAGATGCTGGCGCTCACCGCCACGCTCGGTGCCGCAACGGCCGCCGGTCGCGTGCTGTTCGCCGCGGTTCCGTCGGTGAAGCCCGTCACCACCATGTGCCTGGTCGCCGGGGCCGCGCTCGGCGCGCGCGCCGGCATGGCCGTGGGCGCCCTCGCGGCACTCATCTCCAACGCCTTCCTGGGCCAGGGCCCATGGACACCCGCGCAGATGCTGCTGTGGGGCGCCGTGGGCGCCAGCGGAGCGCTGCTTCGACCCGCCACGCGCACCCGCCTCGGGCTCGCCTGCATCGCAGGAACCTGGGGCTTCGCCTTCGGGTGGATGATGAACCTGTGGTTCCTGGCCACCTTCGGGCCGGAGGTCTCGTGGGCGGCGTTCATCACCGCCTGCGTCGCCAGCGCGTGGTTCGACATCGCCGCCGCCATCGGCAACGTGGTCTTCGCGCTCATCATCGGCCCGGCCCTCTACCGCCTGCTCGCGCGCTATGCCGCGCGCGTGCGGGTCACCAGCGCCCCTGCGCAGCTAGGCGGCTGACATCTGGCGGGCCAGCGCGCGCAGGGCTGCATGCGCATGGGCCGCGCGACCGGCGGCGTCCCCGCCCCACTCGCGCGCGCCCGCGACCTCCTCGCCGCAGGCGGCGGCCATGGCCTCGGTCTCGCCTGGCGCCGATGACCCGCGCTGCAGGCGCGTGTCAGCAGCGGCCTCGGGATCGAGCGCGCCCGCGATGAGCGCGGCGTCCACCTGCAGCTCGATGCCGTCGCTGGCCATCGCGGCCTCGGCCAGCACCTCGGGGGTGAGCGCCGACTCCCCCAGCCCCTGGTCCACCAGCAGCTTCACGGCGCGGCCCACCACGTGGTGCGCGGTGCGGTAGTCGAGGCCGGCCTCCTGCGCCAGCACGTCGGCGAGGTCGGCGGCCGTGATGAACCCGCGGCGCGCGGCCTCGGCGGCGCGGGTGGCATCGAGCTCGAGCCCGGCCACCACGGCCGCCATGAGGCGGGTGGATGCCACCACCTCGTCCATCGCGCGCGGCACCACGGTGTTGAGCACGTGGAAGTGGTCGGTGCGCGCCGACCCGGTGTGCAGGGCCGTGAGCACGCCGGCCAGGTCCCCGGCCGCGGTGGCGGCAGTGGCCCGCGCCACCGCGAGCGCGTAGGGATTCCTCTTGTGCGGCATCAGCGCGCTGGCGCGGCTGTGCTCGTCGGCCAGCGTGGCGATGCCGAACTCCCGGCTGGCGAGTATCTCGAGGTCCTGTGCCAGCTCGGACTGGTGCGCGGCCGTGGCGGCGGCCACTGAGAGCAGCGACGCGTAGGGGTCCCACTGCCACATGGCGTCCTTCACGTGGGGCACCACGCCGGCGGCGCCCAGCAGCCCGGCGAGGCGGTCGCGGTCGAGTGGCCAGCGCGACCCCGCGCTGCCGCCGGCCCCCGCCACCGACAGGTCGAGCATCGCGTGGATGGCCCGCAGGCGCTGGGCGTCTCGCAGCACCGGGTAGGCGTGGGCCAGCACGACGTGCCCCAGGCGCGTTGGCTGCGCCGGCTGCAGGTAGGTGTAGTCGGCCGCGAGGTCGGCGGCGTGGCGGGTGGCGAGCTCCACGAGGGCCCCGGCCAGCTCGATGCAGGCGTCGTGAAGGTCGCGCGCGGCATCGCGGGCCACCAGCCGCAGGGCCACCCGGAACGCCTCACGGCGCGGGCGCCCTGCCGACAGCCACCCCGCCGCCTGCGCGCCCACCCGCTGCTTCAGCTGGTGCTCGCGGTTGTTGAAGGCGTCGCCGATCGCCGGGTCGAAGGGGAACTCATCGCCGGAAATAGCGTCGAGCTCGAGCAGGCCCGCCAGCAGCGCGCGCGCCTGGTCGGCCGGTATCGCCCCGGCCTCAGCCAGGGCCACGGCGTGCGCGAGGTCGGACGTGCTCAGGCCGTCGGCCAGCCGGGGTCCGGCCGCCGACTCGTACCGGTACCCGGCCGCCACCAGCGCATCGGCCGGGCCGCCCTCAAGCCGCCCGCCGCTGCCGAGATAGTCGTCCGCCACGCCGCGCAGCCTAGCGGGCGGGCTTGAAACCCCGCAGACGCAGGGAGTTCGTGACCACGAAGATGCTCGACAGCCCCATGGCCGCCGCGGCGATGAGCGGGTTGAGCAGGCCCGTCACCGCCAGCGGGATTGCCGCGACGTTGTAGCCGAAGGCCCACACCACGTTTCCCTGGATCGTGCGCAACGTGCGCCGCGCGAGGCGGATGGCATCGGCGATGGCCCGGGGGTCGGGCGTGACCAGCGTGATGTCGGCGGCCTCGGCCGCCACGTCGGTGCCGGTGCCGATGGCGATGCCCAGATCGGCGCGCACAAGCGCGGGCGCGTCGTTCACGCCGTCACCAGCCATGGCCACCACCTCCCCGGCGTCCTGCAGCTCGCGCACCACGCGCTCCTTGTCCTCGGGCATGACGTCGCTCACCACCTCGTCGATGCCGGCAGCCGACGCCACCGCGCGCGCCGGGGCCGGGGCGTCGCCCGTGAGCATCACCGGGCGCAGCCCGAGCTCGCGCAGCATGGCGATGGCGCGCGGGGTCTCCGGCCGCATCACATCACTCACGGCAACCACCCCGGCCTGCGCGCCATCCACCGACACGGCCACCACGGTGCGGCCCTCGGCCAGGGCGGCATCGCGGGCCGACCGCAGCCCGTCCGCCGCGTCACCACTCCTGCCCACCGTCACCGTGCGGCCATCCACCTCGGCCGTCACGCCCACCCCGGCCGCCGCGCGGAACGACCCGGCGGCCACCAGGGGCCGGATCTCGGCGGCCGCCTCGGCGATGGCGCGCCCGATGGGGTGCTCGCTGCCCGACTCCGCGGCGCCCGCCAGGGCGAGCACCTCATCGGCGTTCCACCCGGGCGCGGGCACCACTTGCGCCACCTTCATCACGCCCTCGGTGAGCGTGCCGGTCTTGTCGAGCACCGCCACGGTCACGCGCCGCGTGCTCTCGAGCACCTCCGGGCCCCTGATGAGGATCCCCAGTTGCGCCCCGCGCCCGGTGCCCACCATGAGCGCCGCAGGCGTTGCCAGGCCCAGCGCGCACGGGCACGAGATCACCAGCACGGCCACGGCCGCAGTGACGGCCTGGCCGGCCGGGTGGCCCGTGGCCAGCCAACCGATCAGCGTGCCCAGCGCGATGAGCATGACCACCGGGACGAACACCGCGGCCACGCGATCGGCCAGCCGCTGCACCGGCGCCTTGCCCGCCTGCGCGGCCTCCACCAGGCGTGCCACGCGGTGCACGGCGGTCTCCGACCCCACGCGGGTGGCGCGCACCTCGATGCGCCCGCCGGCGTTCAGCGAGCCACCCTCCACCGGGTCTCCCGGACCCACCTCCACCGGCAGGCTCTCGCCGGTGAGAAGCGACCGGTCCAGGGCCGATGCGCCCTGCTCCACCTCGCCATCCACCGGGATGCGGTCGCCCGGGCGCACCACAAGCACCTCGCCCACCTGCACGCTCGCAGCCGCCACCTCCTGCTCCGATCCATCGCGCAGCACCGTGGCGGTGTCGGGTGCCAGCGCGAGCAGCGCGCGAATGGCCTGGCCGGCGCTGCGGCGCGCCCGGGCCTCGAGGAACCGCCCGAGCAGCACGAGGGTGACGATTCCGGCCGCCACCTCGAAGTAGATCTCCGCGCCGCCCGCGTCGGACGGCAGGAACGACATGTGCATGCTCATGCCGATCTCCCCCGCGCCGAGGAACAGCAGCGCCACCACCGACCACGCCCACGACACCGCCGAGCCCAGCGAGATGAGGCTGTCCATCGAGAACGAACGGTGCAGCAGCGCGCGCCACGCGCCCACGTGGAATGTCCACCCGCACCACCACACCACCGGCGTGGCGAGCACCAGCGACACCCACTGCCAGCCCGGGAACTGCAGCGGGGGGATCATCGAGAGCAGCATGAGCGGCACCGTGAGCCACGCGGCCCACATGAGGCTGCGGCGCAGGCGGTCGGCGGTGGCTGCGGCCGCGTCGGCACCGGCTGGCAGGGCCGAGTCGACGGGCACGGCGTCGTAGCCGGCCTTCCGAACGGCCTCCACCAGCACGTCGCCGCCCACGCCGGGCGGTGCCTCCACGTGGGCGCGCTCGGTGGCGAGGCTCACCGACGCGGTGACCCCCTCAACCTTGCCCAGGGCTTTCTCCACCCGCGACACGCATGCCGCGCAGGTCATGCCCTCGATCAACAGGTGGTGCTCAGGCAACCGCGTACCCGGCCTCGACGATGGCGTCGCGCACCAGGCGGTCGTCTGCATCGCCCTCCACCACCACGGTGCCCGTCGCCACCTCCACTGCCACGGCTGTCACGCCCGCGACTGCCTCGACGTGGTGCTCGACCGCCGCCCGGCAGTGATCGCAGGTCATACCCGTCACCTTGTAGGTACGGCTCATGTCAGACCTCCTCTCCCGCCGACGGTAACACTGGCGTCAAGAGGGTCAGGCCGGGGGAAGCTCCTCGGCCTCCGTCAGCACGGCGGTGACGCCCGAGATGGTGAGCAGGCGACGCACGGCGTCGGATGGCGCGTGCAGGCGGATCGCTGCCGCGCCCTCGCGCGAGCGCTCGTTGGCGGCGATCAGCGCGCCGAGCCCCCGGCTGTCCATGAACGACACGCCCGAGAGGTCGACGTACACCGTGCGCCCGTCGCGCTGGGCATCGGTGAGCACTGACGAGACGTCCGGCAGCGTGCTGGCGTCCACGACGCCCGCGACCGTGACGACGATGCCCGAGGGGCGTTCGTCCGTGGTTACCGTGACCTGTCCGTTTCTGGGTTCCGACATGGCGGGCGGGGAGACTACCGTTCCGGGCGGGTAACGTCGTAAACGGCCCCATCTCCCACGCGCAGGAGGTCGCAGTGAAGAAGCTCCCGAGCTGGATCGTCGCCACGCTGTTCGTGCTGGGCGTCGTCACCACCTACGTAGGGTGGATCGACCGCCACGAGGTCGGGTACCTGCCCTTCGCGCTGGGCATCGCGTGGATCCTCTTCTCGCTCGCCTCGGCCCCGCGCATCTTCGCCGACGACTGATAACCCCGGCGCCATCACGGCGCCATCACCCGGTTAGGCTTGCCCCGTGAGCACGGCCGCCCCCACTACCCTCGGCCTCACGACGGCCGAGGCCGAGTGCATCGGCGCCGAGCACCCCTACCGGGCGGGACCGCGGGGCAGCAGGTCGTTCGCCGACATCGTCTGGTCGAACACCTTCACGCTGTTCAACCTCATCCTGATCGTGCTGCTGATCCCCCTGGCGATCTTCGAGCTGTGGGGGGACATGCTCTTCGCCGGCGTGCTCGTGGCCAACATGGCCATCGGCATCATCCAGGAGACCCGGGCGAAGCGCGCGCTTGACCGCCTCGCGCTGCTCGTGGCGCCGCAGGGCCTGGTCATGCGGGACGGCCAGCCCGTGGAGCTCGCGATCGACCGCATCGTGCCCGGCGACCTGGTGCTGCTGGAGCCCGGCGACCAGGTGGTGGCCGACGGCGAGCTGATGCGGGCCACCGCGCTCAGCCTGGACGAGTCGGTGCTCACCGGCGAGTCGGACGCCGTGGCGAAGGCCGAGGGCGACCAGGTGCTCTCGGGGGCGTTCTGCGTGGTGGGCAGCGGCGCCTACCGGGTGACCGCCGTGGGCGCCGACTCGTTCGCCGAGCGGCTGGCCGCCGAGGCCAAGGGTACGCGCACGCAGCTCTCGCCGCTGCAACTCGACATCAACCGCATCCTGCGCTTCATCATCGTGGTGCTGGTGCCGCTGGCGGTGCTCATGATCCTGTCCACCATCTGGCTCGACTTCGGCGGCGCGGCGGCATCGGTGCAGCGCGTGGTGGCGGCCCTGGTGCCGCTGGTGCCCGAGGGCCTGGTGCTGCTGGCGAGCCTCACGTTCGCGGTGGCCGCGGTGCGCCTCGCGCGCCTCGGCACGCTGGCCCAGCAGCTCAACGCCATCGAGAGCCTCGCGAGCGTGGACACCGTGTGCGTGGACAAGACCGGCACGCTCACCGAGAACCGCCTCGAGGTGGCCGGGGTGATCGCGGCGCCGGGACGGCAGGAGGACGAGGTGCGGCGCGCGGCCGGCCGGCTGTCGGCAAGCGCGGCGTCGCGCAACTCCACGGCCGAGGCGATCCTCGCCGCAATGCCCGCCGACGCCGCCACGCCAGTGGCCGAGGTGCCCTTCGCCTCGTCGCGCAAGTGGAGCGGGGTGACCCTCGACGACGACGGCACGATCGTGATGGGGGCTCCCGAGATACTGGAGCGGGTGGGCGTGACCGTCCCGGACGAGCTGCGGGGGGCGATCGAGGATGCCCAGTCCCAGCGGCAGCGCGTGCTGCTGGTGGCCACCGGCGGCGCACCGCTCGACGAGCAGCAGGACGGCATGGGGCACGTGCCGCCCATGCAGGCCGCGGGCGCCGTGGTGCTGGCGGAGGCCCTTCGCCCCGACGCCGCCGACACCGTGAGGTTCCTCGAGTCGGAGGGCGTGCAGGTGAAGGTGATCTCGGGCGACGGCGTGGGCACGGTGCAGGCCGTGGCGGCCGCATGCGGGGTGACGGATGCCGAGAACGCGATACAGGGACCCGACCTTCCCGACGACCCCGAGGCCCTGCGCGAGATCGTCACCACCACCGCGGTCTTCGGGCGCATCACCCCCGAGCAGAAGCGCGCGCTCGTGCAGGCCATGACCGCCAACGGCCGCTACGTGGCGATGATCGGCGACGGCGTCAACGACGTGCTGGCGCTCAAGGACGCCCGCCTGGCCGTGGCCATGGGCAACGGCAGCCAGATGGCCAAGGGCGTGGCCGACCTCGTGCTGCTCACCAACGCCTTCTCCACCCTGCCCAAGGCCATCGAGGCCGGCCGGCAGATCATCCGCAACACCCACCGCGTAGCCAAGCTCTTCATCACCAAGTCGGTCTACTCGGCCATCATCCTGCTGGCTTTCGCGCTGATCCCCGTGGCCTTCCCCTTCCTGCCGCGGCAGCTGTCCATCACCTCGTCGCTCACCATCGGGATCCCGGCGTTCTTCCTCGCGCTCGCGAAGAGCGAGGGTCCGGTGCATCGCGAGGGCTTCATGCGCGGCCTCGGGGCCTTCGCCATCCCGGCCGGCGTGGTGATCGCCCTGGCCGTCACGGCGTCATACCTCCTGTCGCGCGACGCATTCGCGGCCGCGGTGTCCGAGGCACGCACCGCGTCGGTGCTCACCGCCACGCTGCTCGGACTCGCCGTGGTGGTGGAGCTCGAGCGCGGCCCCGAGCGGCGACCGGTGCGCCGATGGGTGTGGGGCATGGTCGCGGGCTTCCTCGTGCTGCTCACCATCGGCCTCTACATCCCGTTCCTGCGCGACTTCTTCGAGGTGGGAATCCCCACCCCCGGCCAGTGGCTGCTCATCGCCGTCGTGGTGGTGGTGGGCATCATCGCCCTGCTGGGCGTGCGCCGCATACCCTGGCTCAGGCGCATCGAAGAGTACGCGCCGCGGCCCGGTGGCGCACCGCCCGGCGCCGCGCCCCCCGGCGGCTAGTCCGACCCCGCAGGAAGGTCGATGCGCTCGATTGCCGTGGCCCGGCCGTCGGGCTGCGCGCGCACCAGCACGGCCTGCACGCGCACGTCGCCGGTGGCCGGCTCCCACCTGGCCGGCAGGCCGGTGAGGAACCTGCGCAGCACCGGCTCCTCGCGCACGCCGATCACCGAGTCGTGCGGGCCCGTCATGCCGATGTCGCTGATGTAGGCGGTGCCGCCGGCCAGCACCTTCTCGTCGGCGGTGGGCACGTGCGTGTGGGTTCCCAGCACCGCGGTGACGCGGCCGTCGAGGTGCCGCGCCAGGGCGATCTTCTCGCTGGTGGCCTCGGCATGGATGTCCACGATGATGAGCGGGGTCTCGCGCCGCATGCGGTCCACGAGGTCGTCGGCCACCGCGAACGGGCTCTGGGCGGCGTCGATGAACACCGAGCCGATGAGGTTGATCACGCCCACCCGGAAGCCCCCGCGGGCATCCACCACCACGGTGCCCGACCCCGGGCCGCGGGTGGTGAGGTTCGCGGGGCGGAGCACCCGGGAGTCCTCCTCGAGCGTCGTGAAGAACTCCGGCCGCCGGAATGTGTGGTTGCCGCCGGTAAGCACGTCGGCGCCGGCCACAAGCAGCGCCTCGGCCTGCTTGGGCGTGGTGCCCGACCCATGCGCGGCGTTCTCCGCGTTGACCACCACGATGTCCGGCTCGTGCTCGGCGCGCAGGCGCGGAAGGGCGTCCTCAGCCGCGCGCATGCCCACGCCGCCGAACACATCACCGATCACAAGCGCGGTGAAGCCCGAGGCCACCTACACCCCCGGCCCGGTGGCCTGGCGCAGGAGCTCCACCTGCACGTTGTTGCCGGCGTCGTTGGTGTAGCGGGCGATATCGAAGCGCGCCACGCGCGAGAGGTCGCGCACGCGCCCGAGCACGGTGCGCCCGGCGCCGACGGCCGTGCCCACCCGCGGCACCACGCCGTCGGGACCGGGCTCGATGTGGTTCACGCGAACCGCGACGTCGGGCACGCCCGCAGGGGTGATGACCATCTCGAGGCCCTCCGGGCGGCCTGCGATGCGATGCGGGATGACAGCCGTGATCACGCCGTCCACCGGGCTGTACACCCTGGTGCCCGCGGCCGCGCCGACGTCCACGCCGGAGGTGCCCGCCGCACCGCCCTCGTCGGATGCGAGGTTGTGCGCCACCCCGGACGCCGGTGCCATGTTCACCGCGCCCGGCTCGGTGGCCGAGTGGAACAGCACCGCGGTCACCTGCTTCTCGGCGACCGGGAGCACCACCTCCACCTGCCCGGCGCGCGCGAGCACCACGCGCTGGGGCGCCGACGCATCGGCGATGGCCGACGGCGGCACGGGCGATGCGACCTGCCCGCTGTGCGCTGTGGCATCCCCGCCCGATGCGGTGTCGTAGAACGCCAGCACGATGGCCGCGATGACGACGGCCACCAGCACCGCGGGTGCGACCACGGTGAGCATCACGCGGTTGCTCCTGTGGCGGTCCGCCTGGCGCCGCACGGCGCGCCGCGACCGCAGTTCGTCTCTCGTGAGGGGCGGCATGGGCACGGAAAGGCTAGACCAGAGCCCGCGGGGCTCCGGCCCCGGGGGGCCGCGATACGATGCCGGGCATGAGCAGCCGCCAGGCCACAGTGCCGCCGTGGGTATGGATCGGCGCGGCAGCGGCCATCGTCGTGATGGTGTGGATCGCCGGCCAGACGCTCAGCCGCGTGCTGTTCATCTTCCTGGTGTCGGTGGTCATCGCGCTGCTGCTCAACCCGCTCGTGCGCATGGTGCGCCGAATGCACGTGCCACGCGGCCTCGCGGTGGCCACGGTGGTCCTCTCGTTCCTGGGGGTGGTGGCCGCGGCCATCGTGCTGCTCATCCCCCCGATCCAGGAGCAAATCAACACCATCCGGGCCAACCTGCCGCTCTACACCGACCAGGCACAGCGCCAGGTGCAGACGCTGCAGGGCTTCTTCGACCGCAACAGCATCGACGTGGACGTGCAGGAGCGCGCGGCGGCGGCGTTCGCGGCCATCAAGGGGTGGGCCAACGACCTCTCGGGCAACGCGGTGTCGTACTCGCTCAGCGCCCTCGGCGCGCTGATCATCATCATCATCATCATCGTCGCCGCGGTGTACATGCTGCTCGACGCCCCGAAGATCGCCCGCGCGGCGCGGCGGCTCGGCGGCGCGTCGGCCTCGCAGTTCCTGGTGCGCACCGAGCGCACCCTCGTGGAGTACATCAAGGCCCAGACCCTCGTCTGCCTCATCATCGCCGTCAGCACCGGGGTGGTGCTGTGGATCTTCGGCGTCACCGGGGTGTTCCCGCAGGGGGCCACCTACGCGGTGCTGTTCGCGGCCTGGATCTTCTTGATGGAGTTCATCCCCTACATCGGGCCGATACTCGGCGCCATCCCGCCCGTGCTGCTGGCGCTCTTCATCTCGCCGTGGACCGCCCTGTGGGTGCTCATCGCGTTCATCGCGATCCATCAGTTCGAGGGTCATGTGGTGGTGCCGCAGGTGATGGGCGACGCCGTGGGCGTGCATCCGCTGGTGGTCATCTTCGGGGTGCTCATCGGCGAGGAGCTCTATGGGTTCATCGGCATCATCCTGGCCGTCCCCGTGGTGGTCATCCTCAAGGAGACCTCGGTGTACCTGAGCGAGCGCATGGGGTGGTTCGGCCTCACGCCCGCCCCCGCCGGCCCACCGGGAGGCATGGCGTCCGAGGCATCCGAGCAGGACACCCTCACGGGCCTCACGCCGCCGCCGCGCCGTTCCACCACGCCGGCCCAGGCCACGGCGGGTGCGCCTGACGACGGAGACACCATGGACGTCACCCCCGTCACCCCCGCGCAGCCCGCGCGCCCGACCGGCGCGGACTGACCGGTGCGCACGGGCAGCCCGCTGCTGGGCGCGCGCGGCATCACGCGCCGGTACGGAACCGTGGAGGCCCTCGCGCCGCTCGACCTCTCCATCGCACGTGGCGAGCGCATCGCGCTGACGGGGCCCAACGGCGCCGGCAAGACCACCCTGCTCACCATGCTCGCCGGCGTGCAGGCGCCTAGCGACGGCGTGCTCGAATGGGCCGGCGGCGCGGCGGCCCCCGTGGGCTGGGTGCCCCAGCGCCCGGCGCTCTACCCGCGCCTCACCACCCGTGAGAACCTTCGCCTGTTCGCGGGCCTCGAGGGCTCGTCCGACCCCGGCGCCACGGCTGACGCGCTCATCCGGCGCGCCGACCTCGGGGAGTTCGCCGACCGGCGCGCGGGGGCCCTGTCCACCGGCACGCTGCAGCGCCTCAACCTGGCCATCGCCCTCGCGGGCTCGCCGAGCCTGCTGTTGCTGGACGAGCCCACGGGCACGCTGAGCCCCGACCAGCGCGTGCGCCTCTGGGGGTGGCTGGACGACCTGGTGCGCACCGACGACATGGCGCTGGTGTTCTCCACGCAATCCACGGACGAGGCCGCGCGCAACGCCGACCGCGTGCTGGTGCTGGCCCACGGACGCCTGCTGCACGACGGCCCCGCCGAGGCCCTCGACGAGGCGGGCTTCATGGCCCTGCTGGGAGACGCGGCATGAGGGCGCTGCGGGCCGGGCGGCTGCTGTTCGCCAAGGACCTGCGCGTGCTCGGCCGCAGCCAGGGGCTGCTGGCAGTACTCATCGGATATCCCATCGTCATCGCCATCCTGCTGGCCATCGCGCTGTCGGGCGGCGACCGTCGGCCGGCCATCGCCTTCGTCAACCTCGACGCCGGGGCCCGCACGGTGCAGGTGGGCGACGACCGCCTGTCGGTGGACGACTACGCCAGCCGCCTCGAGGACGACGTCGACCTGGTGCGCCTCACCCCGCAGCAGGCGCAGGACGCCCTGGCCGACGGCCGCGTGAGCGCCGTGCTCACGGTGCCCGAGGGCTTCATCACCGACCTGCAGTCAGGGCTCAAGCCGCCGGTGCTGCAGCTGGCCACCAACCCCCGCTCTCCGATCGAGGCGCAGGCGATCGAGCGCAACCTCGAGTCGGCGGTGTTCCGCCTCAACCAGGCGCTCGCCACCGCCTACGTCAAGCAGGTGCTCAACCTCGTCGACCTCATCCAGAAGGGCGGCACCATCGGCATCTTCGGGAGATCGGGCACGCTTCTCGGACTGCAGGAGAGCGACCGCAACCTGCGGCAGGTGCAGCGCGCGCTGATCGCCGACGGCAAGCCCGCGCTCGCCAAGAAGGTGGCTGCGCTGCGCGACTACGTCACCGGCGTGGGCGGCAACCTGGAGCTCGCCAAGCCCGCCGCCCAGGCGATCGCCAGCCCCATCCGCCTTGAGGTACGCGAGGGCCCACCCGGGCGCGAGCCGCTCTCGGCGCTGGGCATCGCGGGCGCGCTGGTGGTGGGCATCGGCCTGGTGGGCGTGCTGCTTGCCGCGGCGCTGCTCTCGGCCGAGCGCGAGGACCACGTGCTCTCGCGACTGGGTCGCGGCCTCACGGGTGCCGGCACCATCATCGCGCAGAAGGCCCTGCTCGCCGCCATCGCCTGCACCGTGGTGGGCTACGTGCTGCTGGGCGTGGTGGCGCTCAGCACGTCGATCACCATCGGCAGGTGGCTGCTGTGGCTGCCCGCGCTGCTGCTGGCGGGCCTGGCATCGGGTGCGTTCGGGCTGCTGGTGGGCGCCCTCGCGCGCGAGACGCGCACCGCGCTGCTGGCTGGCCTCATGATCGCCCTGCCGCTCGCGGTGATCGCGCTCATCCCCGGCAACGACATCGCCTACTGGGCAAGCGCCGTCGCGGGCTTCGGCCCCGCCGCCCGCGTGTTCCAGGGCCTCCTGGTGGACCCCGACATCACATCATCCACCTACATCGGCATGGGAATCCTCGCCGTGGTGGCCCTGGTGTACGGCGTGGCCGCGCGCGTGGCGCTGGGCCGCCGCATGCACGCCTAGTCACTGTCGCGCAGCGCGCGCGCGAGCATCGCGAGGAAATCGTCATGGGTCACCTTGCGGGCGCCGAAGCGCTGCACGTGCGGGGACATCATCTGCACGTCGATCACCTCTGCGCCGATGTCGGCGGCCACCGCCAGCAGCGCAGCCAGCGCGGCGTTGCCGGCGTCGGGCGCGCGGTGGAACATGCTCTCGGCGGTCACGAACCTGCGCAGCCACACCCCGAACAGGCCGCCCACCAGCCGGTCGCCGTCCCAGGCCTCCACGCTGTGCGCGATGCCCTCGGCATGCAGGGCGTCATAAGCCGCTGCCAGGCGCGGCGTGAGCCACATGCCGGCCCGCTCGCCGCCGCACGCGCGCACCACGTCGGCGAAGGCCGTGTCCACGCGCACGCCGTAGCCACGACGGCGCAGCATGCGCCGCACGGTGGGGGGCACACGGGCGTCGGCGGGCACGATCACCGCCCGGGGGTCGCTTATGTACCAGCCCACGGGTCCGGTGGCGCCCTCGTCATCCATTGGGAATGCGCCCTGCAGGTAGCCCTGAACCATCTGCCCGGGTGCGAGGCCCGCGCGACCGAGCGCCGTGATGGACGTCCCGGCCTCGTGATCACCCGGCGGGTCTGGCTCGTGAGCCACGAAAGCGACGATACACTCGGCGGTCATGCAGGTTCCGATCACTCAGGCCGGCGCCGCCACCGGGATCTTCCCGGCCGTGCGCCACCGCAGACTTCGCCGCACCGAGGGCATCCGCCGCCTGGTGCGCGAGGCCGTGCCGCGCCCATCGCAGCTGGTGCTGCCGATGTTCGCGGTGGAGGGGTCCGGCGTGCGCCAGCTGGTGGACGCCCTGCCCGGCGTGGCCCGTCTGTCGCCCGACCAGCTGGTGCACGATGCCCGCGCCGCCCACGCCGCGGGCATCGGCGGCGTGCTGCTGTTCGGGGTCACCGACCAGAAGGATCCCTCCGCCACATCGGCCCACGCCGACGACGGCGTGGTGCAACAGGCGGTGCGCGCGCTGAAAGCCGCGCTGCCCGACCTGGTGGTGATCACCGACGTGTGCCTGTGCGCCTATACCGACCACGGCCACTGCGGCCTGCTGGACGACGACGGCGAGGTGGACAACGACCCCTCGCTCGAGGTGCTTGCGCGCACGGCCGTGAGCCACGCGGACGCCGGCGCCGACGTGGTGGCCCCCAGCGACATGATGGACGGCCGCGTGGCGGCAATCCGCCAGGCGCTCGACGACGCCGGGCACCAGGGCGTGGCGATCATGAGCTACTCGGCCAAGTACGCATCGGCCTTCTACGGCCCCTTCCGCGAGGCCGCCGGATCGGCCCCCGGCCACGGCGACCGCCGCGGGTACCAGATGGACCCGCCCAATGCGCGCGAGGCTGTGCGCGAGGTACGCGAGGACCAGGCCGAGGGCGCCGACATGGTGATGGTGAAGCCCGCGGCCACCTACCTCGACGTCATCCGCGC
The DNA here is from genome assembly GCA_016870155.1 of Actinomycetota bacterium. Taxonomy (GTDB): domain Bacteria; phylum Actinomycetota; class Thermoleophilia; order Miltoncostaeales; family Miltoncostaeaceae; genus SYFI01. Next base: position 48,100 of record VGCE01000005.1, read on the forward strand.
GGTGCGCGAGGCCACCGACCTTCCGCTGGCTGCCTACCACGTGAGCGGCGAGTACTCGATGATCAAGGCGGCCGCCGGGCGCGGATGGCTCGACGAGCGCCGGGCGATGCTGGAGACCCTCACGGCGATCGTGCGGGCGGGCGCCGACATCGTCATCACATACGCGGCCGTGGATGCGGCGCGGTGGATCCAGGAGGAGCGATGAGCACCACCCGGGAGACCCCCCGCGTGCGGCACAAGCCGGATGAGGTGGACCAGCGTCTGCTCAACGAGCTGCAGGCGGGAATCCCCATGGACCACCGACCGTTCCTCGACATCGCCGAGAGGGCCGCCATCGGCGAGGACGAGGTGCTGGCCCGCATGGCCGTGCTGAAGGACGCCGGGATCATCCGGCAGGTCTCGGCCATCTTCGACACCCGGGCGCTGGGCTACGAGAGCACCCTGGTGGCAGCCGCGTACCCGGATGACCGGCTCTTCGCGGCCGCGAAGGTCATCAATGGCCACCCCGGCGTGAGTCACAACTACCGGCGCACGCACCACTTCAACATGTGGTTCACCCTCGCCGTGGAGCCCGACGCGCGCATGTCCATCGAGGACACCCTCGAGGTGCTGGCGCGCGAGACCGGCGCGATCTCCATGCGCATCCTCCCCACCCTCACGCTCTACAAGATCAACGTACAGCTCGACATGACCGGCGAGCGGGGCACCACCGCGCGCGCCGAGCCCATGGCGCCGCCGCAGCGGGGCGATGGCAACCCGCCGGGTGACGAGGACCGCGAGGCGATCCTGATCCTCCAGGAGGACCTTCCCCTGGTGCCCGAGCCCTTCGCCGTGTGGGCGGATGCCGCCGGGTGGGACACCGACCGCCTTCTGGCCAAGGGCCGCGAGCTGCAGCAGCGCACGCTCATGCGCCGCTTCGCCGCCGTGCTGAACCACCGCAAGGCGGGCTTCGGCGCCAACGGCATGGCCGTGTGGAAGGTGCGGCCCGACGTGGTGGACGACTTCGGCAGCCGCATGGCGTCGTTCTCGTCTGTGTCGCACTGCTACCGCCGGCCGGTGTACGACGACTGGCCCTACAGCCTCTTCACCATGGTGCATGCGCGCTCCAGGGACGCCTGCGAGGAGACCATCGCCGCGCTGGCCGACGAAGCCGGCCTGGGTGACGACGACTACGCCGTGCTCTACTCGACCTTCGAGTTCAAGAAGGTGCGACTGCGCTACTACTCGCCCGAGTACCGCGCGTGGGAGGACCTGGCGCTGGCGGGATCCCCGCTGCCGGTGGCCTGAGGCCCGTGGCCCCCGCGCCGCCGGACGCCCGCAGCCGGGAACTCTACGACCGCGCCCGGCGCGTGCTCGTGGGAGGGGTCAACTCGCCGGTGCGCGCCATGCGCGGCATCGGACGCGATCCGCTGTTCATCGACCGCGCCGAGGGCGCCTGCGTGTGGGACGCCGACGGCAACCGCTACGTGGACTTCCTCGCCACGTGGGGCCCGGCCATCACCGGCCACGCCGACCCGATGGTGATCGGCGACGTCCGCGACGCCCTGGCCCGCGGCACCTCCTACGGCGCGCCCACCGAGCGCGAGGTGCTCTTCGCCGAGTCGGTCACCGAGGCGTTCCCGTCAATCGAGAAGCTGCGCATGACATCCTCGGGCAGCGAGGCCGTGATGGGCGCCGTGCGCCTTGCCCGCGCCGCCACTGGGCGCGAGGCCATCGTGAAGGCCGAAGGGGGCTACCACGGCGCCATTGACGGCCTGCTGGCCCAGGCGGGCAGCGGCGCCACCACCTTGGGGGTGCCCACGAGCCCCGGCGTCACCGCGGGCGCCACGTCGGCCACGCGTCTGGTGCCCTACAACGACCTGGCCGCGGCCGAGGCGGCGCTCGAGGGTGCGGCGGCCATCATCATCGAGCCCGTCGCGGGCAACATGGGCGTGGTGCCCCCCGCGCCCGGCTACCTCGAGGGGCTGCGCGCGGCGTGCGACCGCACCGGCGCCCTGCTGATATTCGACGAGGTCATCACCGGGTTCCGCGTGGCGCGCGGTGGAGCCCAGGAGCGCTACGGCGTGCGCGCCGACCTCACGTGCCTCGGCAAGGTGATCGGCGGCGGCCTGCCCGTGGGCGCCTTCGGCGGCCGTGCCGAGGTGATGGCCGAGCTCGCGCCCGAGGGCCCCTGCTACCAGGCGGGCACCCTCTCGGGGAACCCGCTGGCCACCACCGCGGGGCTGGCGGTGCTCTGCCGCCTGGCCGAGCCGGGCATCTACGACCGGCTCGAGGAGGGCGGCGCGCGCCTGCAGCAGGTGATCGAGGACACCGGCGCGCCGGTCACCATCAATCGCGTGGGCTCGATGCTCACGCCCTTCTTCACCGACGCCACGGTCACCGACTATTCCGGCGCCACCGCGTGCGACACCCGCATGTACGCCGCCGTCGCGCGCGGGCTGCTGGCGCGCGGGACCTACCCGCCGCCCTCGCAGTTCGAGGCGTGGTTCGTGAGCACGTGCCACGGCGATGATGAGTTCGCGGCCCTCGCCACCGCGCTGGCGGGCGCGCTCGAGGAGGCCAGCACGTGATCGGGGCCGCTGCCGACCGCGTGAGCGAGGTGCTGGCCGAGCAGCCGGCCCTGGCAGGGCGCACCACCGACGCCGCCGAGGTGGTGGTGCCGCTCGTCAGCCCCCCGCTGCCGCGCGAGAACGCCCTCGGCTTCGAGCTGATCCTCGAGGGCTTCCTGCTGCACCACGGCCGGCCGCGCCACGTGGACAACGTGCCCATGGGCGCGGCCGTGCTGGCGGGCGACTACTGCTACGCGCAGGGCCTCGTGCGCATCGCGGCCACGGGCGACCTGGGAATGGTCGAGGCGCTCGGCGACCTCGTGGCCCTCTCGGCCGCCGCCGTGGCCAGCGGGCGCGAGGACGACCTGCTGCCGCTCTGGCGCTGCACCGCCGCGGCGGTATCCGGCGAGTCGGGCCCCGGCACCGCCGACGCCGTGCGGGCGGCCCGCTCGGCGCTTCGCGAGGGGATCCCCGGGCCCATCCACGAGCTGGCAGCCGGGCTGCCACCGGCCCCCGCGCTCGAGGAAGCCCTCACGCGATGAAGGACATGCGCGAGTGGATCGCCGCGCTGCGCGGCATCGGCGAGCTGCAGGAGGTCACCGCCGAGGTGGACCCGCACCTTGAGATCACCGAGATCTCCGACCGGGTCATGAAGGCGGGCGGCCCCGCCCTGCTGTTCACCAACGTGAAGGGGTCCGACCTGCCGGTGCTCATCAACCAGTTCGGATCCGAGCGCCGCATGGCCATGGGCCTCGGCGGCGAGAGCCTCGACGAGATCGCCGGGCGCATCGCCGAGATCGCCGAGATGCAGCCGCCGCAGGGCCTGATGGACAAGGTGAAGGCACTCGGCAAGCTCAAGGACCTGGCATCGCTCGGCACCAGGAGCGTGAAGTCGGGCCCCTGCCAGGAGGTCGTGCTGCGCGGCGACGAGGTGGACCTCGGCCGCCTGCCGATCCTCACCTGCTGGCCCGGCGACGGCGGCCCATTCGTCACCCTGCCCCTGGTGTTCAGCAACGACCCGCGCACCGGCACGCGCAACTGCGGCATGTACCGCGTGCAGAAGGTCGATCGCAACACCTGCATGATGCACTGGCAGATCCACAAGGACGGCCGCCAGCACCTGCTCGACTCCGACGGCCGCGTGCCCGTGGCCGTGGCCATCGGCACCGACCCGGCCGTCACGTACTCGGCCACCGCCCCGCTGCCGCCCGCGCTCGACGAGATGATGTTCGCGGGCTTCCTACGCGGCGCCCGCGTGGAGATGGTGAAGGCCGTCACCCAGGACATCGAGGTGCCGGCGCACGCCGAGGTGGTGCTCGAGGGCTACGTCGACTCCGCCGACATCCGCGACGAGGGCCCCTTCGGCGACCATACCGGCTTCTACACACCGGTCGACCGCTACCCGGCCTTCCACGTGACCGGCCTCACCATGCACCGCGACGCCATCTACTCCACCACCATCGTCGGCATGCCCCCCATGGAGGACTACTGGCTGGGCAAGGCCACCGAGCGGCTCTTCCTGCCCCTCATCCGCATGACGGTGCCCGAGCTTGTGGACATGAACCTCCCGCTCGAGGGCGTGTTCCATAATTGCGCCATCGTGTCGGTGCGAAAGCGCTATCCGGGGCACGCCAAGAAGCTCATCAACGCCGTGTGGGGCCTGGGGCTGCTCGCGCTCACGCGCTGCGTGGTCGTGGTGGACGAGGACATCGACGTGCACGACGTGTCGCAGGTGGCGTTCCGGGCGTTCTCGAACGTCGACCCGAAGCGCGACGTGCTGGTGATGGAGGGACCCGTGGACGCCCTCGACCACGCCGCCCCGTGGCCGGCATACGGCGCCAAGATCGGCTTCGACGCGACCGCCAAGTGGGAGGGCGAGGGCCAAGTGCGGCCGTGGCCCGACGAGATCCGCATGAGCGACGAGGTGCGCGAGGCGGTCACCGCACGGTGGGCAGAACTGGGAATCTGCCTGCCCGGCGAGTGACGGACGTGCGGGGCGTCACCCCGCTGGCGGGACAACTGGCCCCATATCCCCCGGAACCGCCGGATCCGCCCACCGATTCACTCCTTCTTGGATACTCTCGGGTCTCGAAGAGGCTTCAGTGGAGGTCGAAGTGGCTGAAGACGATCCGGGGAAGGACACCAACGGGACCCAGGGCGGCCCCTACCAGGGCCCGCGCGCGGCCGACTTCACCCCGGAGCCGGACCACTCGGACGACCCCGGTTACGTCACGCGCACGCGATTCCTGTCGAATGCGGCCTTCGCCGGCACCGGCGTCCTCGCCGCCGCCATCCTCGTGCCCGTCGTCGGCTTCGCCGTCACCACCCCGCTGAAGGAGGAGGAGTTCCGCTGGGTCGATATCGGACCGGCGAGCGACTACCTCAAGAACCCGCCCCCCTACGTCAATCCCTCGCCATCCACCAGGATCGGCGAGGTCGCCTCGCTTGCGGTGTCCGGGCCATCATCGGACGCCGACCGGCGCATCTACGTGGTCTACGGCTTGAAGGACCCCACGAGCCGGCCGCAGCCCAACCCGGGGCAGCCCGCCGCCGAGTTCGAGGCGCAGTTCGCGAAGTGGGCCAGCAGCCTGCGCGCCGACGACTTCGACCTCATCGCCATCTGGAACCGCTGTGCCCACCTGGGGTGCCCGGTGGCGTTCTCGCCCGGCAGTGCGGGGTATGTGTGCCCGTGCCACGGCGGCGCGTACGACTCACGCGGGCTCGTCACCGGCGGCCCACCGCCCCGCCCGCTCGACCGCGTGGATATCAAGGTGGCCGACCAGAGCAAGAAGTTCGAGCCGCAGGACATCGAGGCCGGCAAGGACCGCATTCCCGTGGCCGTGGCGGCAAAGAGCAGCAACCCGAACCTGCGGGTGCTGGTGGGCAAGCCGTACTCCATCGACCAGCAGCAGCAGTCGTATGGGCTCTCGGGCCCCGGCGAGCCGGTCTCGGGCACCCTCTCCCACCTCTACCCGTTCCAGTAGGAGCCGACGGTGACGACCAAGGACATCGGGCCCAAGAACCCCGTCCAGAAGACCACAGAAGCCACCATCGACTATGTCGATGACCGGTCGGGCATCAAGACCGGCACCCGGTGGTTCCTGTTCCGCAACATCCCCGCGGGCACCAGCTGGTTCCAGACCCTGGGCTTCACCGCCATGGTCGTGTTCGGCATGCAGGCCATCACCGGGATCATCCTGGCGATGTACTACGTGCCCGACAGCAAGGGCGGCGCCTACCAGAGCATCGAGTACATCACCAACGAGGTCACCTGGGGCTGGCTCGTGCGCGGCATGCACAAGTGGGGCGCCTCGGTGATGATCATCGTGGTGTTCCTGCACATGGCACGCGTGTTCATATGGGGCGCCTACAAGTACCCGCGTGAGCTCACGTGGGTCACCGGCTCGTTCCTGCTGCTGCTCACGATGTTCATGGGCCTCACCGGCTACCTGCTGGTGTGGGACCAGAAGGCCTACTGGGCCACGGTGGTGGCGGTGAACATCTTCGCCGGCGCCCCGATCGTCGGCCCGTACATCGGCGACATCCTCCGTGCCGGCCCCGAATTCGGACCAGCGACGCTATCGCGGTTCTATTCGATACATATGCTCGTCATACCCGGGGCCATAGCCACCTTCATAGGCCTGCACCTGTACTTCATCGTGCGCCTCGGAATCTCCGAGCCGCCGTGGTCGAAGCGCCGCCTGCGCATCGAGCGCGATGAGGAGGACGCCCGCCGCGCGGCCGCCCGCGAGAAGGCCAGGTCGCTCCCGGGGAGCGTGAACTACCCGGCCAGCTGGCCCGTGGAGGCCAAGGAGGGCGCCCGATGAAGCCCGCCGACAAGAAGGCCTACGACAAGGACTACGCCGAGGCGAAGAAGACCGGCAAGCCGTTCTTCCCGTACGCGATCTACAAGGACACGGTGATCGCGGGGCTCACGATCATCGCGACCATCGTCCTCGCCATCACGATCCGCGTCGAGATCGGGGAGCCGGTCAACCCGGCCACCACCGACTTCATCCCGCGCCCGGAGTGGTACTTCTACTTCGCGTTCGAGCTGCTGAAGATCTTCGCGAACCAGAACGCGCTCACGCCGGTGATCATGGCCACCTTCATGGTGCCGAACATCATGATCATCCTTCTGGTGGTGTGGCCGTTCATCGACCGCGGCCCGGAGCGTCGCATCTGGAAGCGCCCGTTCGCCCTGAGCCTCACGGTCATCGTCACCGGAATGCTCTGCTACCTCACCTGGATGGGCGCCAACTCGCCCACCGGCGTCGCGTCGCAGGGCATTCCCCTGACCGGCCTCGATGAGCAGGCCACGAAGGGCATGGCGGTGTACATGGCCAACGGCTGCGGGTCGTGCCATATGGTGGCCGGCGTCGGCGCGCCCGGACCGGGCCCCGACCTCACCAACGAGAGCTCGAGGGGCTGGGACAACACCAAGATGACGGCCTGGCTCAAGGCCCCCAAGGCACCCATGCCGTCATATGCATCGCTGCCCCCACAGGAGCTCGAGGACCTGTCGGCGTTCCTCAACGGCCTGGGAACGAAGTACAAGTAGGCCTTTCAGCGCCTGTCGAACGGTCTTTTACGGGGTCCCGCATGCGCGGGACCCCGGCCGTTGCGGGCCACGGCGGGTCTACGATCACCACATGAGGATCTTCCTGGGGGTAACCGGGGCGAGCGGCGCCCGATACGGGAGCCGGGCCCTCACCGCGCTCAGCGCGGGGGGCCACCACGTTGGCCTGTGCATCTCCGATGCCGGCGCGCGCGTGATCAGCCACGAGATCCTCGGCGAGGGGCCGCGGCCGGCCTCATACGATGACGTGCGCGCCCGCTTCGTCGATGCCTTCGCGCAGGCGCCCGGCGCGGTGGACCTGCTCGACCCCGGCGACATCGCCTGCTCGTTCGCCTCGGGATCCTCCGGCGCCCGCGCGGCGCTGGTGGCCCCCTGCTCCAGCTCTACGCTCGGGCGCATCGCCCACGGCACCGGCGACAACCTCATCCACCGCGTGGCCGAGGTGATGCTCAAGGAGCGCGGCCAGCTCGTGCTGGTGCCCCGCGAGACCCCCCTGTCGCTCATCCAGCTGCGCAACATGGTGTCGGTCACCGAGGCCGGGGGCGTGATCCTCCCCGCCTCGCCGGGCCTCTACGCGGACCCGGACACCATCGATGACCTCATTGACTTCGTGGTGGGCAAGGCACTCGACGTGCTGCGCATCAACCACTCGCTCTTCACCCGCTGGGGGGAGCCGCGCATCGCGGCCACCGGGGACGACGCATGAGCACCGCGCCCCCCGTCTACGCGTTCGTGGAGCCCCTCATGCCCTGGCTCGCCCAGTGCGAGGAGATGCTGACCCACTACGCCGGTGGCCACGTGCGTGCGGTGAGCGACCCGGCCATGGACACCCTCGCAGCCGGCGGCAAGCGCGTGCGTCCGATGCTGGTGTTCTGCGCCAGCGCGGGAGATGACGATAACCGCCCGCCCCTGGTCACCGCCGCCGCCGCCGTGGAACTGGTGCACATGGCAACGCTGGTGCACGACGACCTCATCGACGGCGCCACCACCCGGCGCGGCCGGCCCACGGTGGCGCGCGCGCACGGCGCGGGGGCCGCCATCAACGTGGGCGACTTCCTGTTCGCGCGCGCCTTCGCCGAGCTCACGCGCGTCGGCTCGCCGGCCGCGGTCAGCGCCCTGGCCGATGCCTCGCTCGAGCTGGCGCTCGGCGAGATGGACCAGCAGCGGGCCGCCGGCGACCTGGGCCTCACGGTGGATGCCTACATATCGCGCTGCCGCCGCAAGACCGGGGCGCTGTTCTCGGTGGCCTGCCGCCTGGGCACCATGCTGTCGGGGGGCTCCGAGGAGGCCCAACTGCGCCTGGCCTCGTTCGGCACACGCGTGGGAGTGGCCTTCCAGATCCTCGACGACGTCCTCGACCTCTCAGGATCACCTGCGGAGACCGGCAAGCGCCGCGGCACGGACATTCTCAGCGGCACCGTCACCCTCCCGCAGATCCTCGCCATCGCCGAGGAGCCCGCGCTCGGCAATGAGATCGGCCGGGTGGCCGCCGGCGGCGCGGGGCTGGACGCCCTGTGCGACCGCCTGGCGCGCCACCCGGGAACCGCGGCGGCCAGGCAGCGGGCGCTCGACGAGGTCGCGCTGGCAGGCGAGGTGCTGGACGGCGACATCGGGGGGGCCGACGCCAGCGCGCTTCGCACGATCGCCACGGGCATGGTGGAGCGCTTCGCATGACGCGCGCCGAGGTCATCGCGCTGCTCGGTTCCCGCGACCCCCTCGCAGTCGCGGCGGGATTGCCCGTGCCCGCCGAGGTGGGCTGGTTGCGCGGCAATGCCCGGGGCGAGGGGATCGAGGTGGTGCACTACGGCGCGGGGACCACCGATGCCGAGGTGGCCGACCGCCTGCTGGACATCGCAACGCGCGCCGGCGACGTGCGCGCGGTGCTGCTCGTGCCCGGCGGCGACACCGCCGAGACGCCCGGCTCGTGGGGCAACGAGGACCTCCTGGTGACGGCCGTGGCGCGTCGCGTGCTGCCGGGCGTGCCGATCCGCCCCGACTGGGTCGCCCTCGGCGAGCCCGCCTGCCAGGTGGCCGTGTCATTCGGCGCCGACGAATGGGTGATCCCCGACGGCGTGGACGCCGACCCCGACCACCTGGCCGAGGCCGTGGGCGCCCGGGCGGTGGCGCGATGAGCGACCTGCGCGTGGGGCGCATCAGCGCCCTCAACATGTTCCCGGTGTACCACCACCTGGATGAGGCCGCGCTGCCCGGCGTCACATTCACCGATGGCCTGCCGGCGCTTCTCAACGCCGGCGTCATCGACGGCACGCTCGACGTCTCGGCGATGTCCAGCATCGCGTACGCGCGCCACGCCCACGACCTGCGCCTGCTGCCGGTGGGCTGTATCGCGTGCGAGGGCGCTGTCGATTCGATCAGGCTGCTGTCGCCGGTGCCGCTGCATGAGGTGCGCCGGGTCGCCGTCACGCCGCACAGCGCCAGCAGCGTCACACTGCTGCGGGTGCTGGTGGGACCCGATATGCGGTTCCGGGTAATGGCATCCGACCTCGAGGCGCCCGCCGCCCTCGCCGCCGGCGAGGCCGTGCTGCTCATCGCCGACGCCGCGCTCCTGGCCCACCGCGGTGGCATCGCCCCGTACTCACTCGACCTGGGCGAGCTCTGGCAGCAGCGCACCGGCCTGCCGATGGTGTTCGCCGTGTGGGCGGCCCGCGAGGACACGGCCGTCACGCGGCCGGCGGCGCTCGACGCGCTCTGCGATGCCATCACCGCAGGCACGGGGGCGTTCGCCGCCGACCCCGATGGCATGGCGCGCGCCGCCGCGCAGCGCTTCCCCTTCGACGAGGCCTATATCCGCGGGTACCTGTCGCGGCTTCGCTACGCATTCGGTGACGCCGAGCGGGCGGGCCTCGAGGCATTCCTCGACATGGCCCGCGCGGCCGGCGAGCTGCGCGAGATGCCCGCCCTGCGGGCGGTGGCCGCATGAGCACCGTCGCTCCCGCACGGCACCTCGACGTGATCGAGCGGCTCGATGCCGGCGAGCGGCTGGACGACGACGGCGCCCGCGCCCTCATGGCGTCCCGCGACGTCGTAGCGGTCGCCGCGGCCGCCCAGCGCGCGCGTGACCGCGTGACCGACCCCGACGAGGTCACGTTCGTCATCGACCGCAACGTCAACTACACGAACTTCTGCGTCACCGACTGCGACTTCTGCGCCTTCTACCGCCACCCGCGCGACCCCGGGGGGTACGTGCTGAGCAAGCCGGTGATCTTCCGCAAGATCGAGGAGACCCTCGACCTCGGGGGCACGGCGCTGCTCATGCAGGGCGGCCACCACCCCAACCTGCGCATGGAGTGGTACGAGGACCTCTTCAGCGACATCAAGCGGCGGTACCCGATTCACCTGCACGCGCTGTCGCCCAGCGAGGTGCTGCACATCGCGCTCTACTCGAACCTCGACGTGGGCGAGGTGCTCGACCGGCTCATCGACGCGGGGCTCGACTCCCTCCCGGGCGGCGGCGCGGAGATCCTCGTGGACAGCGTGCGCGACATCATCGCACCGCGCAAGACCACCACGGCCGAGTGGCTGGGGGTCATGCGCGAGGCGCACCGGCGCGGGCTCCAAACCAGCGCCACGATGATGTACGGCACGGTCGACACCGTGGACGACCGCATCGAGCACCTGCGCGTGCTCCGCGAGATGCAGGACGAGACCGGCGGCTTCACCGCCTTCGCCTGCTGGTCGTATCAGCCGGGCGGCTGCTCGGCACGCGGCGACGACCACCAGCACTCAACGGCCGCCGACTACCTCATCATTAACGCCGTCGCGCGCCTCTACCTCGACAACATCCCCCACATGCAGTCGTCGTGGGTCACCCAGGGCCTGCGCATCGGCATGCTGGCGCTGGAAGCCGGCTGCGACGACATGGGCTCGATCATGATCGAGGAGAACGTCGTGCGCGCCGCCGGAACGGCCTTCACGCTCGACACCACGCGCATGGTGGAGGCCATCGAGGCCACGGGCCGCCGCGCGGTGCAGCGCGACACCCTGTACCGGGTCGTGCGCCGCTACTGACCCCGGTGTCAGGCACTTAACCGAGGCGTGCGTCTTCTGCGCGCCTCGGACCTTCGGCACGCCTCGGTTAAGTGCCTGACACCGGGGTCCGGGTCACTGCGCCACGGGCAGGCCCGCCTGGCTCCAGGCGACGATGCCGCCCTCCAGGTTCACCAGGTCACTGAAGCCCTCGTTCTCCTCGAGGTAGCGGCACACGCTCTCCGACCGGCCGCCGCTGTGGCAGCTGAAGATCACCGTCGCGTCGCGCGGCACCTCGGGCAGGCGGTCGAGCAGGTCGCCCATCGGGATGTGCCGCGCGCCCGGGATGGCGGCCTCGGCCACCTCGTCGCCCTCGCGCACGTCGATGATCACGGCGGTGCCGGCATCCATGGCGGCCTTGGCCTGTTGGGGGGTCATCAGTTCCATGCCGCAAACCTACGGGATCCGGCGACGCGGGTCATGGCGTCACACGACCCCGGCGCCGACCTCGTCGGCCACGCGGTCGGCCTCGTACGACGACCTCACCAGCGGGCCGGCCTCCACGTGCGCGAGCCCGGCCGCCCGCCCCAGCTCGGCCAGCGCCGGGTACTCGGCCGGAGCATAGAAGCGCTCCACGGGAAGGTGGCTGGCCGACGGGCTGAGGTACTGCCCCACGGTGACCACCTCGCAGCCCGACATCGCCAGGTCGGTGAACACCGCGGCGATCTCCGGGAGCTCCTCGCCCAGCCCCACCATGATGCCGCTCTTGGTGGGCAGGCCCGCCGCGCACGACCTCTCGAGCAGCTCGAGGGTGCGCTCGTACCGCGCGCCCGGGCGCACCCGGCGGTAGAGCCGCGGCACGGTCTCGGTGTTGTGGTTGAGCACGTCGGGCCGGGCCTCGATGACCATGTCGAGGGCGTCCCAGTTGCCGCGGAAGTCGGGGATGAGCACCTCCACCCGCACGTCCGGCAGGCGGTCGCGCAGCGCGCGGATGACCGCCGCGAAATGCGCCGCCCCGCCATCGGGCTGGTCGTCGCGCGCCACGGCGGTGACCACCACGTAGCGCAGGCCCATGGCCGCGGCCGCGTCGGCCAGCCGCGCCGGCTCACCGGGATCGGGTGGCAGCATGGGCTTGCCGGATGTCACGTCGCAGAAGCGGCACCCGCGCGTGCACGTCTCGCCGGCGATCATGAAGGTGGCGGTGCCGCGCGTCCAGCAGCGCTGGATGTTGGGGCATGAGGCCTCCTCGCACACCGTCACCAGGCTCTCCTGTCGCATGAGCGACTTCAGCTGCACGTAGCCCGGGCCGAACGAGCCCTTCTCCACCACCCAGCGCGGCAGGCGACCGCCGTCCACCAGCTGGCGCAGCTCGTCAGGGGTGACGTCCACGGGGTCGAGCGCGTCTACGGGGCCGTCCCCCACGAGCACTCCGCCCACGATGACGTCGGGCACCGCGCCGCGCGATCGCGCCGCGCCCACGCGGGCCAGCAGGCCCTCGTCCGCCGCCGCATCCACGCGGAAGGCCCGCTGCCGACCCGGCTCCCCATGCGAGTGACCCGTCACCCCTCGCAGGCTAGCCCAGCGGGGGAGGTCGGGAGGACCATCGGGTAGCGTCCCCGCCGATGGTCTTGTCCGATCGCACCCTCCGCGAGCAGATCGCCGCCGGTCGCCTGGTGATCGACCCCTTCGACGACACCCTCGTGCAGCCGTCATCCATCGACCTGCGCGTGTCGCACGAGTTCCGGGTGTTCCACAACAACCGCCAGCCGTACATCGACCCGCGCGAGCCCGAGGCCGACCTCACCGAGCTCGTGCGCATGAACGACGGCGAGCCGTTCATCCTGCACCCGGGCGAGTTCGTGCTGGGATCCACGCTCGAGCGCGTGGGAATCCCCGACGACCTCGTGGCGCGCCTCGAGGGCAAGTCGAGCCTCGGCCGCCTGGGCCTGCTCATCCACTCCACGGCGGGCTACATCGACCCGGGCTTCGACGGCCAGATCACGCTCGAGTTCTCGAACGTGGCGAGCCTGCCCATCGCCATCCACGCCGGAATGCGCATCGGGCAGATCTCGTTCCTGCAGATGACCACTCCTGTGGACACGCCCTACAGCGGCAAGTACCAAGGCCAGTCGGGCCCGACGTCCAGCCGCTCGCACCGGGACTTCGTGGTCGACAACTAGCGCGGTGGCGGACTGGCCTGCCTCGTCCACGCGCAGCAGGTCGGCGTGCCCCGCCTAGTAGCGCCGACGCACGCTGCGCGTGCTGTAGCGGCGATCGGCCGCCAGGCCGCCCACCACGGCGGCCAAGAGCGATCCCGCGGCGATGAGCAGCGACGCGCCGTCCGATCCCGGCGCGTATTCGGGATCGGTCGGGCCCCCGAAGGCGGCGATGATCGCGAGCACGATCCAGATGACCGCCCACAGCAGCCACCCGAACACCCACGCGCCGAGGGCGTTCATCAGGCGATGGTCGAGCGTGCGCACGCCCGCGAGGAATCCCCCCACGAGGAACGCGGCGATGATCGCCAGCGCGCGCGCCCACACCGGGGCTCCGGCCGTCGCGGCGAGGCCGATCGTCCCGACCAGCCCACCCCAACCGACCGCCATGGGCTCGAGCCGTATCCCCCCACCCCCTACCAGATCGCCGAATTGCTCCCCCATGCTAACGTCGGATCAATCGGCCCCCCGCCCGGGGACCGCAGACCATGAGGTAATCGCATGCCGTTCGGCATCGGCCCGCTTGAGCTCATCATCATCCTGGCCATCATCCTGCTGGCCTTCGGCGCCAAGCGCCTGCCGGAGATCGGCAAGAGCCTGGGCAGCGGGATGCGCGAGTTCAAGAAGGGCGTCACGGGCGAGAAGCCGGCCGAGGAGCAGGTGACGGCCGCGCAGGCGTCCGACCCCGCGCTTCCCCAGAAGACCGACGAGACCACTCCCGCCGGCTCCTAACCGGCGGCCCACCGCCCTGATACGGGCGGAATGGATCGTCCCCGTCGAGGGTCCCGTCGTACGGGACGGCGGCGTGTTGATCCGCGGGGGCGTCATCGAGGCGGTGGGGCGTGAGCGTGACCTGCCCCCGTGCGACGACGTGCCCGTCACCGACATGGGCGACGCCATCCTCATCCCGGGGCTCGTGGATTCCCACTGCCACCTCGAGTGGGCGCTCATGGGCGGACTCGTTCCCGATGCCCGCTTCGGCGACTGGCTCGGGGCGTTCGTAAAACGCACCGCCGACGTCACCCCGGGCGACCGCCAAGCCGCCGCGCACTACGCCGCCCTCATCGCGCTGCGCAACGGCACCACCACGATCGCCGATTCGGGGCCCAGCGGGTTCGCCGTGGGCGCGGCGAGCGATGCCGGCCTGCGAGCCATCGTGCACATGGAGGTCTTCGGCCGCGATTCAGGTGCCGGCGCGCGCGAGAAGGTGATCCGCCATGGCGAGGCGCTGCTTGCCGCGCGTGACGCCGCCGGGCCGCGCGTGCAGGTGGGGGTGTCGCCGCACTCGCCCTACGCCGTGGGCCCGGATCTCTGGGCCGAGGTGCTGGCCGACCCGATCCTCGGTGACGGTGCGATCGCCGCGCACGTGGCTGAGTCGCCCGACGAGGTGATGCTGCTCGACGAGGAGGCGGGGCCGCTGGCGGAGGCCATACGGTCGGTGGGCCGTGACCCGGCCCGCTGGCCGGGAGGGGGACCGGGGGTGGTGTCGCGCCTCGAGGCGGCGGGCGCGCTGCGGCCCGGGTTGGTGGCTGCCCACTGCGTGCAGGTGCACGAGGGCGATGCGGCGATCCTCGCCGACCACGACGTGCGCGTGGCCCACTGCCCGCACTCCAACGTGCGCCTCGAGTGCGGCGATGCGCCCATCGAGATGCTGCATGCCCTTGGCGTGACCGTGGGGCTCGGCACCGACAGCCCGGCGAGCGCCGGCGCGTACGACCTGCGCGACGAGGCCCGCTGGGCCGCCGAGGCAGCGGCGCGCCGCGGGGCGCGCCCCGTGGCATCGGAGATGCTGGCCCTGGCCACCATGGGGTCGGCACGCGTCCTCGGCGTGCATTCGCAGGTGGGGTCGCTGGCGCCGGGCAAGCGCGCCGACATCGTGGCCATCCGCCCCTTCGAGGGCGCGCCGACCGAGGCCGACCCCTCGCTCGTCGCGCTCGACCCGCGCTCGCAGGTGATCGCCGCCTGGGTGGACGAGGAGCAGGTGCTCGGGCCCGACGGCGCCACCCGGCTCGATGCCCCCGCCATCACGGCCGCGGCCACCGAGGCCCGGCACAGGATCATGTAGCGTCGCGCCGTGCTGTTCGACGGGAAGCACCAGAAGAACCTCACCAAGGTCATCGCCATCGTGGCCATCATCGCCTTCCTCGGCTTCGGCCTGGTCGCGGGGTTCCTCGCGGTGGGCGGCGGCTGCGGCGCGGTCGACCCCCTGACCCAGGCCGTCAATGACGCCCAGACCAGCGTGCAGCAGGGCAAGTCGGCAGTGGCGCAGGCGCGAAAGGCCGTGCAGCAGTCCCCGAAGAGCGCCCGGGCCAAGCAGGACCTCGCGCAGGCGCGCAGCGACCT
Organism: Actinomycetota bacterium; assembly: GCA_016870155.1. Taxonomy (GTDB): domain Bacteria; phylum Actinomycetota; class Thermoleophilia; order Miltoncostaeales; family Miltoncostaeaceae; genus SYFI01. Next base: position 63,774 of record VGCE01000005.1, read on the forward strand.
GGGCAAGGCGCAGATCACCCTCGCCCAGGCACGCCTCGGCGTGAACCAGCAGGACCCGGAGGCCCTCACCACCGCGCTCGCGGCCGCGCAGAGCGCGCCCGGCGACCTCGACGTGGTGCTCGGGCTCGTGACGGTGGCCACTGCGCAGAACAACCCGGCCGCGGCATTGCAGGCGCTGCAGCGCTACACCGCGATCAACCCCGGGGATGCGCAGGCCTTCGCATACTGGGGGCAGGCGGCCGAGCGGGCCGGACAGCGCAACCAGGCGGTGCTCGCCTATCAGCGCTTCCTGCAGCTCGCGCCCAATGACCCGCTGGCAGGGGACATCCGCGCACGCCTGGCCGAGCTCTCGAAGCCAGCCACGACCACGGGCTGAAATCCTTCCCACCTGCACCCGCCCGGTGCTAGCGTGCCGCCGGGCCGTTAGCTCAGCTGGCAGAGCAGGGGACTCTTAATCCCAAGGTCGCAGGTTCGATCCCTGCACGGCCCATCATCCGACGCACCGGAGAGCCGCGAACACGCGGCTCTCGCCATTTGGGGGCATTTTCCTGCTGTGAGCACCAACGTGGTGTACCTCTCTTCCCCGCTACGAGCGGTTTTGTCCGTCGTTCGCCGCGGCCATCCGGGTAAGGTGCCGAATCCATTTCACAGGGGTCCGTGAGTTCACGGCCGTCCGTCTCCCGGACGGCCGCCCGGACCGACACCGCGTCAGGGAGCTCCCCCTGCTGCATCGCATCGCCATCGCCGCCGCCTCGCTCGCCCTCATCGGGGGCGTTACGGTGGCCGGCGCCATGGCGGCGATGCCCGAGGGCATGCCCACCGCGCCCGTGCCGGCGCCGCCCTCCGGTGGGCAGAACATGTCCCCGACGGCCCCGCGCGCCCCTGTGGGCGCTGCCACGGCGGCGGCGCTGGCGGTTCCGGCAGTGCTGCCCAGGCGCACCACCGAGGCGTCGGCCTACAGCGCCTGGGACGAGGGCAACTTCTGCCCCGGCCTGCCGCAGACCAAGATGATGGACCTCACCGTGGGCAGCGACCTCGTGCCCTGCGGCGCGCACGTCCGCATCTGCCTCATCAATGGCCCGCGGTGCGTGGTCGCGCGGCGCACCGACTGGGGCCCAGGGCTCACCGCGAAGCGCCGCCTCGACCTGAACCTCGGCGTGGTGCGCGCCCTGGGCTACCGGTCGCTGTACCACTGGGGCGCGAGGATGGTGCGCTGGGAGCCGGTGGCCAACCCCGCCCGCTCTGTGGCATCCACGCCTGCGCGCTAATTCCCGCTAAGCATGGATGATTTTAAAGTCTGAATACTTGACACCTTTATGGTCTTTCCCCTAGGGTGCCGCGTCCGTGCCCATCACGGCACGTCCGCATGCATCGTCGCGAGGAGGGAACAGGGTGAGCACGATCGGCTGGCGCGACCGCCTGCAGGGGCAGATGGACCCCGAGCTGGCGGAGGAGATCGACGTCTTCGAGAACCAGGTCGAGCTGCGCAAGGACGGCCGCGTGGACGAGCGCGTGTTCGCCGAGACGCGCCTGCGCCGCGGCGTGTACGGACAGCGCTACGACAACGGCCAGCGCCACGACGGCGTGGAGCACCGCCGCCTGGAGTTCCCCTCCGGTGACCTGACCAAGGGCCCGGAGACCCTCTGGGACGCCCCGGGCATGCTGCGCATCAAGGTGCCGTGGGGCGGACTCACCCCGCTGCAGATCGACGTGCTTGCCGAGCTGGCCGAGGAGTACTCGGACCACGTGCTGCACATCACCACCCGCCAGGACATCCAGCTGCACTACGTGCACATCGAGGACATGCCCACCGTCATGCGGCGCCTGGCCGCCGTGGGCATGACCACCCGCGAGGCCTGCGGCAACGGCGTGCGCAACCTCACGGCCTGCCCGCTCTCGGGCGTGTGCCGCACCGAGGCCTTCGACGTGACGCCCCACTCCGAGGCCCTCTTCCGCTTCCTGCTCGGGCACCCCGACTGCCAGGACTTCGGCCGCAAGTTCAAGATCGCCTTCTCGGGCTGCGCCGACGAGGCCTGCGGCCTGGTGATGATGCACGACCTCGGCGCCATCGCGCGCCTGGACGTCGTGGAGGGCGAGCCGGTGCAGTCGTTCGACGTCTATGTGGGCGGCGGGCTCGGCACCACCCCGCACCAGGCCAAGCTGCTGGCCGGGCAGGTGCCACCGGGCGAGTTGCTGCCCACCGTGCAGGCGGTGTCGCGCGTGTTCGCGCGCCTCGGCGAGAAGCAGAACCGCAACCGCGCGCGCATCAAGTTCCTCGTGGCGCAGGTGGGCATCGAGGAGTTCAGCCGCCTGGTGGCCGAGGAGCGGGAGAGCCTGCCGTACGACCCGCAGTGGACTGCCCACCTCGAGGACGGCCTGCTGCCCGAGGACCCGGCGCGCGCACTGGACACCGGCGCCGAGGACGACGGGGCCGGCCCGGCCTTCCTCGCCTGGCGCGCGAACAACGTGTACCTGCAGCGCCAGCCCGGCTACGCGGTGGTGACCATCCCGCTGCCGCTGGGCGACATCTCATCGGGGCAGGCCCGCCTGCTGGCCGAGGTGGCCCGTCGCTTCGTGGGTGACACCGTGCGCACCACCGTCGAGCAGAACATCGTATTCCGCTGGGTGCGCCTGGAAGACCTTCGCGACCTGCACGCGGCCCTGGCCGAGATCGGCATGGCCGACCCCTGCGCCGAGACCATCGTGGACGTCACCTCGTGCCCCGGCACCGACACCTGCAAGCTCGGCATCTCGGCATCCCGCGGCCTGGCCGGCGAGCTGCGCGAGCGGCTGGCCGCGAAGTCGGGCGAGCTCGACGAGGCCGTCAAGGGCCTGCGCATCAAGGTGAGCGGCTGCTTCAACTCGTGCGGCCAGCACCACGTGGCCGACATCGGCTTCTTCGGCAACAGCCGCAAGAGCGGCGGCCGCGTGGTTCCGCACTTCCAGGTGGTGCTGGGCGGCCAGTGGCAGGCGAACGCCGGCTCGTACGGCCTCGCGGTTGGGGCGATCCCCAGCAAGCGCATCCCCGAGGTGGTCGACCGCATCACCGACCAGTTCGTGGCCGACCGCCTGCCGGGTGAGTCGTTCCTCGACTGGAGCGCTCGCACCGGCCGCAAGGGGCTGGCCGCCATCATCGAGGACCTCAAGCAGATCCCCGACTACGTGGACGACCCGTCGCTGTTCAGCGACTGGGGCAACCCGCGCGAGTTCTCCATCGGCGACATCGGCATCGGCGAGTGCGCGGGCGAGGTCATCTCGTCCACCGACCTCGAGCTGTCGTTCGCCGAGAGCATCGCGTTCGAGGCGCAGGTGGCCCTCGAGGACGGCGACATCGCGCGCGCAGACGACCGCGCATACCGCTCGATGATCACCGCTGCGCGGGCCCTGGTGCGCACCGAGCTGCCCGACGTTCCCGAGCAGGACGAGGTGATCGTGCGCGAATTCGACACGCGGTTCGTCGAGACCAAGCGGTTCCAGGACCGCTTCGCCCACGGCAAGTTCGCCCGCCCGCTCCTGGAGCGCCACGCGAGCGGGCAGTCGGCCGCCACCGAGGAGCACGCACGCACCCTGGTGGAGGAGGCCCAGCTGTTCATCGACGCCGCGCATGCCTGCCAGATCCGCATGGCCGGCGCCACCTCGGCCACCCAGTAGCCCGACCGGAACCACAGGAGATACCGCAATGGACCCGCACCGCATCTCGGTGAAGCTGTACCTCGACGACCCGGCCGGGCTCGACGCCGAGGCCGTCGTGCCGCCCTTCCACCGCTACATCCGCGAGGACCTCGTGGTGGGCACGCCGATCGACGTGGCGCGCTACGCGCACGTGGTGAACGGTCCGGGAATCCTCATCATCGGCCACCAGCTCGACTACGCCATCGACTACGGCGAGGGCCGGGTGGGCATCAGCGTCACGCGCAAGCGCGATGCGGGTGGCGCTTTCGCCGAGCAGGTGCGCGACCTCGCGGGCGAGGCCGCCCGCCTGTCGCTGCTGCTGCAGGGCGAGGATGGCATCGGCGACGCCGCGCGCGTGGGCACGGGCGAGGCGCTCGTGACGATCCTCGACCGCTACGAGGCGCCCAACGACGACGAGACCCTCGTGCGCGTGGATCCCGCTCTGCGCGATGTCTTCGAGCCGCTGTCGGAGTGCGCCACGGTGCATGCGGTGCGGGTGGGCACCTCGCGCGAGCCGTTCGCGGCGCGCGTGGCCATCACCTCGCCGCGCCCGCTCGAGCACTGGGCCGAGGGCTCCGCCGCGCTCGCCCGATAGGGAGGTTCTCGCAGGTTGGTGATGGCGTGTTCGACGGCAACGCCATCACACTTCCCTGACGAGCGGCTTAGAGCGCGATAGAGGTCGTCGGGCAAGGTCTCAACGGAAAGCCCTCCCAGCCCCGAGGAGCTCGCCGTGAAGATCTCCCGTATGCCCACCGCGACGCTCGCCGGCCTGGCCGTGGTTCCGGCCGCGGTGCTCGGCCATGGATCGATGTCCGATCCCGCGTCGCGGGCCTACCAGTGATTCTTCACGGTGAAGGATCACCCCGCGTGCGCAAAGGCCTGGGCGGCGAACCCCCAGGCGCCCTACCACTGGACCGAGCTGAACATCCGCGATGCCGCCGGGCGCCACCGCGAGCTGATCCCCGACGGCAAGCTGTGCAGCGCGGGCCGCGGCAAGTACGCGGCCTTCGACCGCACGGTCACATGGCCCGCCACCACCCTGCGCCCCGATCTGACGGCAAGTACTTGCTGAAGTGGCATTCCACCGCGCCGCACGCCACCGTCTACCACCGCGTGTACATCACCAAGGCGTCGTATGACCCCTCGCGGCCCCTGGGCTGGGACGAGCCGGAACTGGTGCACGACTCCGGTCGCGGGGCGGCCGAGGCCACCACCGCGCTCCGCACGTCGCTGCCCGAGCGCACCGGCCGGCCGATGATCTAGACCGTGTGGCAGCGAAGCGACTCGCCCGGGGCCTTCTACTCGTGCAGCGACGTGGTGATTGGCCGGGATGGCACCGCGCCGAACCCGGGCCCCGCTCCCGTCCCGGCACCGGCACCCGCGCCTGTGAAGCGGCGCGTGACCGGCGCGATCGCGTCTGATTGGGGCAGCGGCTTCTGCGCCGACGTCACGGTGCGGCCGGCGTCGGTGGTGCCCGTCATGTGGTCGGCTGATCTGCAGGTGGGCGGCACCATCACCAGCATCTGGGACGCCACCACGCCCGGCTCATCGGGAACGGTGACGGTGCGCGGGGCGTCGTGGAACCCCACGGCCTCGTCGGGCTCGCGGGCGAAGTCCGGGTACTGCGCGCAGAGGTGACCCCGTAGTGCGGGCATGGGGCGGCGGTCTCGGCCAGACTGCCGCCCCGTGAACGTTCCTCTCTGGGCATGGATTGCCCTCGTGGTCGGCACCGTGGTGGTGATCGCCGTCGACCTGCTCTTCATCTCGAAGGGCGACAAGGAGATGAGCCTCAGGAGCGCCCTCGCCTGGACGGGCGTGTGGCTCAGCCTCGGGCTGCTCTTCGCCGTCGTGGTGGGCGTGGCGTTCGACACGCGGTACGCCACCGAGTACCTCTCGGGCTTCCTGCTCGAGTACTCGCTCTCGATGGACAACGTGTTCGTGTTCATCGTCCTGTTCGGGTTCTTCGTGGTCCCGCCCGCGGCGAAGCTGCGCGTGCTCACCATCGGGATCCTCATCGCGCTGGGCCTGCGCCTCATCGCGATCCTGTTGGGCGGGGTGCTCATCGCGAAGGCCGAATGGGTGCTCTACGTCTTCGGCGCATTCCTCATCTACACCGCATGGAAGCTGCTGCAGCACGCCGACGAGCCGGCCGACCCCGAGAAGTCGCCGATCCTCAAGTTGCTGAAGACGCGGCTCCCGCTCACGGGCACCTACGAGGGCCGGAAGTTCCGCGTGAAGGTGGACAAGAAGTGGATGTACACCACCCTCACGGTGGTGCTGGTAATGCTGGCCGGCACCGACCTGGTGTTCGCGCTCGACAGCATCCCTGCCGCCTTCGCGGTGACCCGCGAGCCATTCCTCGTGTTTGCGGTGAACGCCTTCGCCCTCATGGGACTGAGGTCACTGTTCTTCGTGCTCGAGGGCCTGGTGGATCGCTTCCCGTACTTGAGCTACGGCCTGGCGATCGTGCTGGCGTTCGTGGGCGCCAAGATGCTCGTGAAGGATTTCTGGCACCCGCCCATCTGGCTCTCGCTCGCGGTGATCGTGGCAGTGCTCGGCACGAGCATCATCTACAGCTGGATCAAGACGAAGCCGCCGCGCCCGGCCTGATCCGCAGACCAAGGGCCTGACAGAGGTCCCGCGCGGCGCGCGGTTCGGCCGGCAGGCGTCGGTACGGGGATACGATGGCCGCAAGTGGACCAGCTCTCCGTCATCTCTCTGGCCGTCGCGTTCGCGGCGGGCTTCGCGTCGTTCATCTCGCCATGCGTGCTGGCGCTGGTGCCCGGCTACCTGTCGTTCATCTCGGGCGTGCCTGCCGACCAGGTGGACAAGCGCTGGAAGTCGGTCATCCGCCCCACCGCGGCGTTCGTCCTGGGCTTCGGGACCATGTTCGCCATCTTCGGGGCGAGCGCCGGGCTCATCGGCCGCTCGCTCGCCCGCGATCGCGAGGTGCTCAACCTCGTGGCGGGCATCATCCTCATCGTCTTCGGCATCGCGATGATTCTGCTGCCGCGCCTGGGGTGGTTGCAGTCCGACCGCCACGTGCGGCTGTCGAAGCGCCCCGAGACGCTGATCGGCGCCGGGCTCGTGGGCGCGGCCTTCGCGGCGGGGTGGACGCCCTGCATCGGGCCGATCCTCGGAAGCATCCTCACCTATGCCGCTCCCACCGGCTCGCCGGCCGCAGGGGCCCTGCTGCTGTTCGTCTACTCGCTCGGGCTGGGGATCCCGTTCCTGCTCGCGGGCATCTTCATGACCCAGACCCTCTCGGCATCGAAGTGGCTGCGCGATCGCTGGTACGCGGTGAACGCCATCGGCGGCTCGCTGATGATCGTCCTCGGCATCCTGGTGCTCACCGGTAACCTCGAGCGCATCACCCAGCGACTCGCCACCATCGGGTTCGCAGGCCTTTAGGAGCATCCGTGCGCATCGTGTCCCTCGTCGGGAACCGGCCCCAGTTCGTCAAGGCCGCGCCCCTCTGCGGCGCCCTCCGCGCCCAGGGGGACGAGGTGCTCGTGCACTCGGGCCAGCACTATGACCCCGAGCTGGCCGATCTCTTCTTCGATGAGCTGGGCATTCCGAGTCCCGACCACGCGCTCGAGGTGGGACCCGGCACGCCCGTGCACCAGGTGGCAGCCATCATGGAGCGGTTCGAGCACGTGCTGCGCGACGAGCAGCCCGACGCCGTGCTGGTGTACGGCGACACCACCACCACGCTGGCCGGGGCGCTCACGGCGGCCAGGTGCGGAATACCCCTGGCGCACGTGGAGGCCGGGCTGCGGTCGTTCGACAGGACGATGCCCGAGGAGCAGAACCGGGTGGTCACCGACCACCTGTCCGACGTGCTGCTGTGCCCCACCGCGCAGGCCGTGAACAACCTCGCCGCCGAGGGGATCACCCGGGGCGTGCACCTGGTGGGGGACGTCATGTTCGATGCCAGCCGCATGTTCGCGCCGCTGGCCGCCGAACGCGGGGCCGCCGCGGCCCACGGGCTCGAGCCGGACGGCTACCTGCTGGTCACCATCCACCGCGCCGCGGCCACCGACACCCCGGAGGCGCTCGACGCCATGGTGGAGGTGCTCTCGTCGCTCGGCGAGCCGGCCATCTTCCCCGTGCACCCGCGCACACGGGCCAAGCTGCAGGCGGGCGGGCGCTGGGATGCCCTCGAGCGGGTTCCGGGCCTGGTGTTGGCGCCGCCCGCCGGGTACCTCGACTTCACGAGCCTGCTCATGAGCGCGCGCGCGGTGGTCACCGACTCCGGCGGCGTGCAGAAGGAGGCCTACTTCCACGGGGTGCCCTGCATCACGCTGCGCGACACCACCGAGTGGGTGGAGACCGTGGAGGGGGGCTTCAACACCCTCACTGGGATGGACTCCGGCGCGGTGGCGGCTGCCCTCGGCGGGCTCTCGATGCCGGCGGGACGCCCGCCGTACTACGGCGACGGCCATGCCGCCGACGCCATCGCGCGCGCGGTGGTGGCCGAGCTCGGCTAGAGGTATGTGCCCGGGAACTCCGGGGGCTCGTCGTCGCGCCGGCCGCGCGGCAGTTCGTAGGCGTCCTGCGCGCCCATGCGGGCGATGAGCGCGTTCGGCCGGAGCATCAGGAATATGCGCGACTCGCGCTCGTCCTCGGCCTGCGCCCAGCGACGCGCCTCGAGCCGGTCGATGATTCCCGCACCGATGCCGGCTCCCGCCACAAGCGCCGCGGTGGCGCCGACGTCGCTCACCACGGTGTCGAGCAGCAGGAGTATCCCCACGCCGAGGAACATCATCGCGGCGGCCCGCACGCGGCGATCGCGGGAATTGGCCACGGTCTCGTGCACCATCGAGCGCGGAGGGCGCAGGGTGAGCATGGCGTGGGCGAAGCGACGACGACTCGTGACGGCCCCGAGCACGAACGCGAACAGCAGCGCGGCGCCGAACACGATCCCTGCGAACACCGGATCGACGGGGCCCTCCAGGAGCCAGAGGATGATCCAGTACGAGAGCGAGGCGAGCCCGAGCGACGTGAGCACCTGCCCGCGCCACCTGATCTCATCGTCCGCCCGCACGATCCGGGGTAGCCCGGCAAGCGCCGCATCGGCCATGGTGACTACGATACCGCCGCTGCCTGTGCCGAGAACCAACATCCCCACGGGTGCCTCATGAGCACCCCATCGCCGCGCATCGGCGTGATCGGACTCGGCTACGTCGGCCTGCCGCTCGCCGTCGTGTTCGCCGAGGCCGGCGTGCCCGTTGTCGGCCTCGACGTGGTTGACGAGAAGATCGCCGCCATCAACCACGGCACCTCGCACATCGAGGACGTGCCATCCGATCGGCTCGCCCCCCTGGTGGAGTCGGGGATGCTGCGCGCGAGCACCGACCTCGACGAGCTGTCGGCGGTCCAGGCCATCGTCATCTGCCTGCCCACGCCGCTTGATGAGCACCGCGAGCCGGACCTCAGCGCGGTGCTCGGCGCCGCCCGCGATATCGCCCCGCGCCTCCAGAGGGGACAGTTGGTGGTGCTCGAGAGCACCACGTATCCGGGCACCACGCGCGAGGAGCTCGCACCGCTGCTGGAGGAGTGCGGGCTCAGAGCCGGGGAGGACTTCCACCTGGCCTTCAGCCCCGAGCGGGTGGACCCGGGCCGCGAGGACTGGACCACCCGGTCGACCCCGAAGGTGGTGGGCGGGCTCACCCCGGCATGCACGGCCACGGCGCTTCAGGTGTATGGCCAGGCGTTCGACACGCTGGTGCCGGTGTCCACACCCGAGGTGGCCGAGATGACCAAGATCCTCGAGAACGTCTTTCGCAGCGTGAACATCGCGCTGGTCAACGAGACGGCGATCCTGTGCGATCGCATGGGAGTGGACGTGTGGGAGGTCATCGACGCCGCAGCCACCAAGCCGTTTGGCTACATGCCGTTCCGGCCGGGGCCGGGCCTGGGCGGCCACTGCATCCCGATCGACCCGTTCTATCTCACGTGGAAGGCGCGCGAGTACGACTTCCACACCGAGTTCATCGAGCTCGCGGGCAAGATCAACTCGCAGATGCCCTACTTCTGCGTGAGCAAGCTCGCGCGGGCGCTGAACGATCACGAGAAGGCGCTCAAGGGTGCGAAGGTGCTGGTGGTCGGCGTGGCCTACAAGGCCGACGTGAACGACATGCGCGAGAGCCCGGCGCTCAAGGTGATGTCGCTGCTGGTCGAACGCGGGGCCGAGCTGAGCTACCACGACCCCCATGTCCCCGCGCTCGAGCCGGGGCATGGGATCGACATCGCCCTGCGAAGCGTGGACCTCACCGACGAGGCGCTGGCGGATGCCGACGCCGTGGTGGTGGTCACGGCGCACGCGGGCATCGACTGGCAGCGCGTGGCCGATGGCAGCCGCCTCGTGGTGGACTTCCGCAACGCAGTGCCCAGGGGGGAGAACGTGTGGACGCTGTGACGCCGCTTCGCATGGCGGTGGTGGGCATGTCGTACTGGGGCCCCAACCTCGCGCGCAACTTCGACCGCCTCGAGGGCTCGGAGCTCGCGTGGGCCTGTGACCTGGATGAGTCGCTGCTCGACCGCCACCGCGCGGCGTTCCCGCGCACCGAGTTCACCACCGACCTGGGCGAGGTGCTGGCCGACCCCGGCGCCGACGCGGTGGTCATCGCCACCCCGGTGCCCACCCACGCCGCCCTGGCGCTGCGGGCCATCGAGGCCGGCAAGCACGTGTTCGTGGAGAAGCCCCTGGCGCTCACCGCCGCCGATGCCCGCGCGGTGGCCGAGGCCGCCGGGGCCGCGGGCGTGACGCTCATGGTGGACCACCTCCTGGTGCTGCACCCGGGCGTCACCAAGGTGAAGGAGCTCGTGGACAGCGGGCACCTGGGGCAGGTGCACTACCTCTACGGCAACCGGCTCAACCTCGGCATCGTGCGCAGCAACGAGAACGCCCTGTGGAGCCTGGGGCCGCACGACATCAGCGTGATGCTGCACATCGTGGGCGAGCCCGCGGTGGAGGTGTCGGCCACCGGGGCCTGCTACCTGCAGGAGGGCATCGAGGACGTCGTGTTCGGGCGCATCCTGTTCGAGAGCGGGGTCATCGGGCACCTGCACCTCTCGTGGCTCGACCCGCACAAGATGCGCCGCATGACGGTCATCGGATCGGAACGCATGGTGGTGTTCGACGACATGGAGAGCGAGCGCAAGATCACCGTGTACGACAAGGGTCCGGTGCCGCGCACGGGTGACTACGGCGAATACATCCAGGTGCGATCGGGCGATATCTTCAGCCCGAAGATCGACAGCGCCGAGCCGCTGCGCCTGGTGTGCCAGCACTTCCTCGACAGCATCCGCGCGGGCACCGCCCCCGTGGCCGACGGCTGGGCCGGCCTGGCCACCGTCGAGGTGCTCGAGGCCATGGACACATCGCTGGCCGAGGGCGGCCGGCCGATCACCCTGGAGGGGGCATCCCGATGAGCCGCGAGAACCTCGTGCTGGGGGAGGGCGTGCAGATCGCCGACGACGTGGAGATCGGGGCCAACGTGGTGATCCACGCCGGCACGGTCATCGGCGCGGGCTGCGTGATCCAGGACAACGTGGTGCTGGGCAAGATCCCGAAGCTCGCGTCGCGCTCCACGTCGCAGGCCCGGGAGCTGCCCGGCCTCGTGCTGGCCGAGAGCGTCACCGTGTGCTCGGGCGCCGTGGTGTTCGCCGGGAGCAGCATCGGCGCGCGCACGGTGATCGGCGACCAGGCCTTCGTGCGCGAGGACGTGCAGATCGGCCAGGACTGCGGAATCGGCCGCTCGGTGTGCGTGGAGAACCAGACCACCATCGGTGACCGCTGCAACATCCAGAGCAACTCGTACATCACGCGCCTGTGCGTGCTGGAGGACGACGTCTTCATCGCGCCGTGCGTCACCACGACGAACGACAACTTCATGGGCCGCACCGAGGGACGTCACGAACTGCTGAAGGGCGCGACCATCCGCCGTGCCGCACGCATCGGCGGTGGCGTGGTGATCCTCCCCGGCATCGAGATCGGCGAGGAGGCCTTCGTCGCCGCGGGCGCCCTGGTGACCAAGGACATCCCCGCCGGCAAGCTGGTGGCCGGTCTGCCCGCGCGCGTGTGGCGCGACGTGCCCGAGGAAGAACTGCTCGAGAACCAGTAGCGCCCCGGCGTAATCCGGACCCGAAGGCTGCGACCACCCCCACCGCCTGCACCCGCATCAGGTCGGTGAGACACCTACCCCGCGAGGCTGCCCATCACCTGACGCGGGCGCCCGTGATGATGCGGCCGATGCGGTTGCCGGCAAGCTCGGTGAACCACACGTTCCCATCGGGGCCATCGGTGATGCCCAGCGGGCCGGCGCCCTTGGACAGGCCCCGCGAGAACTCGGTCACGACGCCCTTCGGCGTGATGCGGCCGATGCGGTTGCCATCGGGCTCGGTGAACCACAGGTTGCCGTCGGCGGCAGAGGTGATGAGGCCCGGTTTCGCGCCTGCGCTTATCCCCTTGCGGAAGATCGTGACGCGCCCCTTCATGGTGATGCGGCCGATGGCATCGGCGGCATTCATCGTGAACCACATCGCGCTGTCCGGGCCGCGGGTGATGCCCGCGGGCTTCGAGGCGACCGGGATCCCCTCGGCGAACCGCGTCACCACGCCCTTCGGCGTGATGCGGTAGATCGAGTTCCCGGGCTGGTCCTTTTCGCCGTTCCAGGCCCCGGTGAACCATAGGTTGCCGTCCGGTCCCAGAGAGATGTCGAAGGGTCCCGCCCCCCGCTGGATGCCCTTGCTGAAGGTGGTGATGCCGCCCGCCATGTCGATGCGCCCCACCGAGCTGGCCCCGAGCTCGGTGAACCACACCATGCGACCGGGACCCCAGGTGATGCCCGACGGAGCCGGGGCCGCGCCCTCGGCGGCCATGGGATCGATGCCGGGCCCGAACTCGGTCACCACGCCCTGCGGCGTGATGCGCGCGATGCGCATGCCGGCGAGCTCGGTGAACCACAGGTTGCCGTCAGGTCCCGCCGTGATGCCGAATGGCCGCGCGCCATCGCCGATGCCGGCCCGGAACTCGGTCACCCGCCCGCGCACCGTAATGCGGGCGACGCCGTAGTTGTCATCCCCTGCCTGGGTGAACCACAGGGCGCCGTCAGGTCCGTTGGTGATCGCCAGCGGGGCCGAGTCCCTCGAGATCCCGGCCGAGAACTCCGTGATGCCGCCCACGGCGCCGGCGCCGGAAGAAGGCAGGGCGCCGATCACCGCGAGGGCGGCGACGCCCGCTGCCGCCACCCGCCATGCCCCAGGCCTCACCCGCGCGGGCACGTCAGGCCCTTCGATCGGCGTAGTTCTTCGCATACCACTCAGCGTACTCGCCGCTCTTGATGGGCTCCCACCAGGGGCGCCCGTCGCGGTACCACTCCACGGTGGCGGCCAGGCCCTCGTCGAAGTCCACCTGCGGGACCCAACCCATGGCGCGCATGCGCGATGTGTCGAGCGCGTAGCGCCGGTCGTGGCCCGGGCGATCCTCGACGAAGGTGATGAGCTCATCCGATGCGCCGGTGTGGGCGAGGATGCGCCGGGTAATCTCCAGGTTGGGCCACTCGTTGCCGCCGCCCACGTTGTACGCCTGGCCTGCCTCGCCGTGCTCCGTCGCGAACCAGATGCCCTCGGCGTGGTCGCGCACGTGGATCCAGTCGCGCACCTGCTGGCCATCGCCGTACACCGGCAGCGCAAGGCCGTCGAGCGCGTTGGTGATGAACAGCGGCACGAGCTTCTCGGGGTACTGCCGCGGGCCGTAGGTGTTCGACCCGCGCGTGATGACGATGTCGTAGCCGAAGGTGTGGTGGATCGCCAGGGCCTGCAGGTCGCCGCCGGCCTTGCTGGCCGAGTACGGCGACGAGGGCTGAATGGGGTCGGTCTCGCGGAAGGCCCCGGTGGGGATCGACCCGTACACCTCGTCGGTGCTCACCTGCACGAACCGGCGCACGCCGGCCTCGCGCGCGGCCATGATGAGCGTGGCGGTGCCCACCACGTCGGTCTGGATGAATTCGGTGGGGTTGTGCAGCGAGCGGTCCACATGGCTCTCGGCCGCCAGGTTGATGACCACCTCGCAGCCGTCCACCGCCTGCTGCGCCACATCGGGGTCGGCGATATCGCCGTGGATGAACGCGTACCGCGGGTTGTCCATGAGCTCGGCCACGTTGGCGGGGTTGCCCGCGTAGGTGAGCTTGTCGAGGTTGACCACCTGGTGGCCCTGCTCGATGGCCACGCGGATGACCTCGGACCCGATGAACCCGCACCCGCCGGTGATGAGGACCTTCACGAACGCTCCCTGATGTAGTCGGCGAGGGCATCCTCCCACGCACGCAGGCGCGGGGCTCCCTCGTGGGTCACCTCGAGCACGCTCACCGCGGGGCGGGGCGCCGGGCGGGCGAAGGCCTCGGTGGTGGTGTCGCGCACCTCGCACTCCACGCCCGCAAGCCGGTAGGCCTCGCGCGCGAAGTCGGCCCAGGTGGTGCTGCCGCCGCCCGCCACGTGGTAGATGCCTGCGGGCTGGTCGGCAAGCGCCACGAGGGCCGGGCAGAGATCACGGGTCCAGGTGGGGCAGCCCACCTGGTCGGCCACCACGTCCACGTGGTCGCGCGCGGGATCGGACCCCAGGCCGATCATGGTGTCCACGAAGTTGCGGCCGTGTGCGCCGTAGAGCCACGCCGTGCGGCCGATGCGCGTGCCCTCGGGATGCTCCAGCTCGGCCAGGCGCTCGCCCGCCAGCTTGGTGCGCCCGTAGGCCTGGATGGGGTCGGTGGCGTCGTCCTCGGCATAGGGCCCGCCCGTGCCGGGGAACACGTAGTCGGTGCTCACGGCCACGAGCGCCGCGCCGGCGTCGCGCGCGGCGATGGCCACGTTGCGCGTGCCCTCGCCGTTCACCCGCAGCGCCTGCTCCTCGTCCTGTTCGGCACCGTCCACGTCGGTCCACGCGGCCAGGTGGAACACCACCTCAGGGGCGGCCTCGCCCACGGCGCGCATCACGGCCCGGCGATCGGTGATGTCGAGCTCGGGCAGGTCGAGGCCCACGGCGTGGTGCCCCTCGGCCGCGAGGTGGTGCATGAGGTCGGTGCCGAGCATGCCCCGGTGCCCGATGACCAGCGCGTGCACCGCCGCCGCCTAGGTGAGGCCGATCACCGACGAGTCGCCCAGCACGAACCGGTAGGCCCGGGGCTTGGCGTCGCTGCGGGTGATGCGCACCTCGCGGCCGATGAGGCTGCTCTCCACGCGGGCGTCGAGGTCCTCCAGGTGCACGCGCTCGAGCAGGATCGAGTGCTCGATCTCCGCGCGGCGCACCACGCAGCCGGTGGAGATGGAGGAGTAGGGCCCGATGTAGGCGTTCTCCACCACGGCGCCCTGGCCGATCACGGCGGGGCCGCGCACGTGGCTGTTCACGAGGCGCGCGCCGGCCTCGATCACCACGCGGCCCTCGACGTCGCTGTCGATGAGCTCGCCGTCCACCCGCGGCTCGATGACGTCGAGGATCAGCCGGTTGGCCTCGAGCATGTCCTCCACCTGGCCGGTGTCCTTCCACCAGCCGGTCACCACATGCGGCTCCACCCGGCGCCCCTGGTCGATCAGGAGCTGGATGGCGTCGGTGATCTCCAGCTCGCCGCGCGCCGAGGGCTCGATCTTCTTCGCGGCGTCGAGGATCGTCGGCGTGAACATGTACACGCCCACGAGCGCCAGGTCGCTCCTGGGCTGGGCGGGCTTCTCCTCGAGGTTCACCACGCGGTCGCCGTCGAGCACCGCCACGCCGTAGGACGACGGATTGGGCACGTGCTGCAGCAGGATCATCGCGTCGGGGTCCGACGCGCGGAACTCCTGCACCAGCGGCGTGATGCCGTCGCGCAGCAGGTTGTCGCCCAGGTACATCACGAACGGGCTGTCGCCCAGGAAGTCCTCGGCCGTCAGCACCGCGTGCGCCAGCCCCAGGGGCGCCGACTGCGGGATGAACGTGACCCGCACGCCGAGGGCCGAGCCGTCGCCGATCGCCTCGCGGATCTCATCGCCGGTGTCGCCGATGATGATGCCGATGTCAGTGATGCCGGCATCGCGCAGGGCCTCGAGCCCGTAGAAGAGCACGGGCTTGTTGGCCACGGGCACCAGCTGCTTGGCCGAGGTGTGCGTGATGGGCCGGAGCCGCGTGCCGGCGCCGCCCGAGAGCACCAGTCCCTTGAGTTCCCTGCTCACGACGGGCGACCCTAGCAGCGGCGCCGAATCGCCATGTGCCGCGGCGCACTGCGGCGACGCGCGCCCGGCATATCAGGCGCGCAGCGCCACCACGCACGCCGCGGCGGCGGCCAGGTCGTCGCCGGTGGCGGCAAGGGCGTCGGGCAGCGGGCGCACGACCCGGCCGATGGGAAGCGCCGCCACGAGTCCCATCTGCCTGGCGACGCCGGGCGGCACGTCCACCTGGCCGAACAGCCCCACGCACGGCACCCCGGCATCGGCGCAGGCGGCTGCCACCGCGGCCGGCGCCTTGCCCGTGAGGGTCTGGACGTCGAGCCGGCCCTCGCCGGTGATGCACAGGTCCGCCCCGGCCAGGGCATCGGCCAGCCCGGCGGCCCGGGTGACCAGCGCCCCGCCATCGGTGAGCGCTGCGCCGAGCATGGCCATCATGCCGCCCGCCGCACCGCCCGCGGCGCCCGCACGCGGCACGGCCGACACATCGGGCAGCCCCTGCGCCGCGAACACCCCCGCCAAGTTCACGAGCCCCTCGTCCAGGCGCTCCACGGCCGCCGGCGTGGCCCCCTTCTGGGGGCCGAACACCTGCGCCGCGCCCTGCGGCCCGACGAGCGGGCTGTTCACGTCGCACGCCACGTCGATGGGCACGGACGCCAGCCGGGGATCGAGCCCGGAGAGGTCCACCCGCCGCACGCGCAGCAGCGCACCGCCGATGCCCGCAATCTCCTCGTCGTCGTCGCCCAGCGCACGGGCGCCCAGTGCGATGGCCAGGCCCAGGCCGCCATCGGTGGTGGCACTGCCTCCCACGCCCACGATCATGCGCGTGCATCCGGCGTCGAGCGCGGCGCGCATGAGGTCGCCGGTGCCCGCAGTGCTGGTGGCCTCGGGATCGCGCTCGTGGTCGGCGAGGCGCTCATAGCCCGATGCCTGCGCGAGCTCCACCACCGCGGTGCCGTCGGGCAGCAGTCCGTAGGCGGCGGTGACAGGACGCCCCAGCGGGTCGCGCGCGGCCGCCTGCACCAGCTGCCCGCCCGCTGCCGCCACCAGGGCGTCGAGCGTGCCCTCCCCGCCGTCGGCCACGGGCACCTGCACCACACCGGCACCGGCCAGGCCGGCGCCGGTGGCGATGGCCGCTGCGGCATCCGCCGGGCCCAGCGCCGCCTTGAAGGGCGCGGGCGCCGCGACGACCCGCATCAGTTCCGCGGGGTCGGGGGCCCCGGTGCCCAGTCGAGGTCGAGGAAGCCCCGCAGCCGCTCCTGGAACTCGACGTCGTCGGCCGAGGTGCGGATGGCCTCATCCAGCTCGGCGGCGTCGTCGCCCACCACCACGCGAATGGGCGGTGGGTTGGCGTGCAGGGCGTCCCAGATGGCCTCGGCACACGACGCGGCCGTGCTGGAGTCGGGGCGCTCGCGCCACTTGCCGAACCCCGCGCGCAGGTCGCCGAACAGCGACGCGTACGGCGAGTCGGGATCGGTCACCCCGCCTGTGAGCCGCGTCGCGCTGGGGAAGTCGGTGTCGATCATCCCCGGCTCGATCATGATGACGCGCACCCCGAAGGGGCCCATCTCCACAGAGAGGGCCTCAGACAGGGCATTCAGCGCGTACTTGGACGCGTGGTAGAAGCCCACGAGCGGGTTGGTGAGCCGCGCGCCGATGGACGAAACCGTCACGATCGTGCCGCGTCCGGCCTCGCGCATGGCGGGCGCAAGCGCCTGCACCATCGCCGCGGCGCCCCATACGTTGGTCTCGAACATCTCGCGCGCCACACCCAGGTCGCCGCTCTCCTGCGGGCCCATCATCGCGAAGGCCGCGTTGTTCACGAGCACGTCGATCGCGCCCCCGCCGGCCAGGTCGGTGGCCACCGCGGCGGCCGCCGTGATCTGCGCGGGCCGTGTGACGTCGAGCTCCACCAGGGTCAGCCTCGACGGGTCGTCGTACTCCTCCTGCGCGCGGGCGACGTCGCGCACGCCGGCCACCACGGCATATCCACCGCGGGCCATGCGCTGGGCGGTGGCGCGGCCGACCCCCCGGCCGGCGCCGGTGACCAGTGCGACGGGAGTGCTCACGCGCGGGAGCCTACCCGGGCGCAGGCCCCCGGGCGTCACGGGGCAGGCGCACGGTGAAGGCGCTGCCGCGACCGGGACCGGACCTGACCGTGATGTCGCCGCCGTGGGCTCGCACGATGCCGCGGGCGATGGCCAGGCCGAGCCCGGCCCCCTGCTGGTCCACGCGCTCGCGCGCGGCGTCGGCGCGGTAGAAGCGGTCGAACACGCTGTCGATGGCCTCGGGCGCGATGCCCTCCCCGGTGTCAGACACCGACATCACGGCATCGGCGCCCTGCACGTGGGCCTGCACGGTGATTGTGCCGCCCGGCGGGGTGTGCCGGGCCGCATTGTCGAGGAGGATCAGCAGCACCTGCTCCAGCCGGGCCGGGTCGCCATCCATGGGCACCGGCGACGACGCCTCCACGCGCAGCGTCACCCCCTCGCGCTCGGCCAGCACCGCGCGCGGGCGGGCCGCCGCGAGGATGGTGGCGGCGAGGTCCATGGGCTCGCGCTCCAGCGGCACGCCGCCCGAGTCGAGGCGCGCCAGCTGCAGCTGCTCCTCCACGAGGCGCTGCAGGCGCGCCGACTCGGCGCTCATCAACCGCACGAACTCGCGGCGATCATCTGCCGGCATGGACTCGTCCTCCATCAGCTCGAGCAGGCCGCGGATGGCGGCGACGGGCGTCTTGAGCTCATGCGAGACATTGGCCACCAGCTCGCGGCGGGTGCGCTCGAGCGCGCGCTCCTGCGTGACGTCGCGGATCGTGAGGATCACCGTGCCGGCGGGCTCCGACAGCGGCACCGCCTCCACGGCCAGCGCGTCGCCCTCGGCGGTGGTGACCTCGGGCGCCTCCACCGGCTCGGCCTCCGCGCGTGCACGGCCGACGAGCTCCACGAGCCGCGGGCCGAGGTCGTCCACGCGGGATTCCCGGCCCGAGGCCAGGCCCAGCATGCGCACTGCCGCGTCGTTGGTCACCACCACGGCGTCCCCCGGATCGACCATCAGCACCCCCTCGGCCAGGCCGGCCACCAGGCTGCGGGCACGATCGCGCTCGCCGGTGGCCGTGCTGATGAGATCCTCCACGCGATCGGCCATGCGGTTGAGGCCGCCCGCGAGCGTGGCCACCTCGCGGGGGGATGACTCCGGCGCGCGCGCCGAGAGGTCGCCGGCCGACAACGTGGCCGCGGTGGCGGCCACGCGCCCGATGCGCCGGCCGAGCACGCGCGCCAGCACCACGCCCGCGACGGTGGCGAGCAGCAACACGGCGATGACGGCGAACAGCACGCGTCGCTGCAGGGCGCCGATCTCGGCGGCGGGCGAGGGCACGGGCACCGCCACCTCGGCGATGCCCACCACGTTGCCGCCCTGGGTCACGCGCACGGCCGAGAACACCGTGCGGGCATCTCCCGGGCCCTCGGCCACGCGGGTCCGCACCGGGGCGGGCGAGAACGACGTGTCGGCGAGGTCGCCCTCCTGCGTGAGTGCGTCATCGGGGAACGCCCCGGGCACGGAGGCGAGCCCGGCCGCGTGCCACCCGGTGGCGATGTCGTAATACCGGGCGCCGCCGCGCACCTCGGATGCCAGCCGCCTGACATAGGCGTCGCCCTGCTGGCCGGTGAGCCCATAGCCCGATCCCGGGACCTCCGACAGGCTGTCGAGCACCCGCACCGTCGACTGCGAGGTGCGCTCAGTGGCGCCCGACACCACGCTGCCCACGAGCGTGGGCAGCAGCACGAGGAACATCAGCAGGCTCGCCGCCACGCCCAGCGTGATGAATGACCCGATGAGCCAGGTCTGGAGCCCGGTGCGCTCCCGGGGCCGGCTCACTCCGCCGACCCGTCCTCCCGGCCGAGCGCGTAGCCGACGCCGCGCACGGTGCGGATGATCACCGGGTTCGCGGGGTCGCGTTCGATCTTCTGACGCAGGTGGCGCACGTGCACGTCCACGCTTCGTAGGTCGCCGTAGAACGAGCCGTCCCATAGGTGGTCCATGAGCTCCTCGCGGGTAAATACCCGGCGCGGCGACTTCATGAGCTTGAGCAGGATCTCGAACTCCGAGAACGTGATCGGGATGTCCTCGCCGTCGCGCATCACGGTGCGCGCCGCGGGGTCCACCTCGATGTCGCCCACCCTGATCGGGTCCTCCTGCACCGGCACCACGCGCGCCCGGCGCAGGTTGGCCTTCACCCGCGACACCAGCTCGCGCGGCGAGAAGGGCTTGGTCACGTAGTCGTCGGCGCCCATCTCAAGGCCGAGCACCTTGTCCACCTCGTCGTCACGCGCCGACAGCATGATGATCGGCACGTTTCGGATGGCGCGGATTCGCCTGCACACCTCGATGCCGTCGAGGCCCGGCAGCATGAGGTCGAGCACCACCAGGTCGACCGGCTCTCTCTCGATGATCTCGAGGGCGTCGTCGCCGCGACCGGCAGACAGCACCTCGAATCCGCCCTCCTTCAGGGCGTACTCCACGACCTTGCGGATGGACCTCTCATCGTCCACCACGAGCACCCGTTCGGACATGGCGCGATGCTACCGGTCCTAACCCGGCCCTAACGATCACGCGGTACAACGTAAGCATGAGCGATACCAATGCAGCCGGAACACCACCCGACCTGCCGCCCCGCAGGCCCTCCCCGCAGGATCCGTCGCGCGCGCGGCGCGCCGCCGCCCTGGTGATTCCCGCGCTCGTGGGCGCGGCCGTTGCCCTGGGGGTGATGGCGGCCACCGGAGAGTTCGACGACGGCAACGTCACGGTGATTCGCGAGAGCGCGCCGGTGACCACCGGCGCCTCGTCGCCATCCGACGCCGCCGTGGTGGCGGAGGACGCCGTGCAGCGCAGCGGCGGCGACCTCTCGGTGCAGGAGATCGTGCGGCGTGAGTCTCCGGCGGTGGTGCTGATCGAGGCCAGGTCGGGATCGGACGGCGGCGGCCTCGGATCGGGATTCCTCATCGACCGCGAGGGGCACATCCTCACCAACGCGCACGTGGTGGACGGCAGCGAGGACACCACCGTGACCTTCTCGGACGACACCCGCGAAAAGGCGCGCATCCTGGGCGTCGACAAGTCCACCGACCTCGCCGTGCTGAAGATCGACACCGTGCCCAAGGGCGTGAAGCCCGCGCCGCTCGGGTCGAGCAGCAGCCTGGTGGTGGGGCAGGAGGTCGTGGCCATCGGCAACCCCTACGGCCTCGAGCACACCGCCACGACGGGCATCGTCTCGGCCCTCGAGCGGGCCATCGAGGCGCCCAATGGCTTCACGATCCAGAATGCCATCCAGACCGACGCGGCCATCAACCAGGGCAACTCCGGCGGGCCGCTGTTCGACCGCGCCGGGCGCGTGATCGGCATGAACTCGCAGATCGCCAGCCAGAACGGCGGCAACGTGGGCCTGGGCTTCGCGGTGCCCATCGACACGATCAAGCCGATAGCGAAGTCGGTGGTCGATGGCGGTGCCCCCGAGCAGGCATGGATCGGCATCACCGGTCGCGACCTCACGCCCGCCATGGCCAGGGCGCTTGACCTCGGCGATCGTCGCGGCGTGGTGATCGCGGAGGTGGTGAAGGACAGCCCGGCAGCCGATGCCGCGCTCGAGGGCGCGACCAACCCCAAGGCCGACGTGCCCCGGGGCGGCGACCTGATCGTCGCCATCAACGGGAAACGCGTGCAGGACATGGCCGACGTCAGCCGCGGGGTGGCCAGCCGCAGCGTGGGAGAGACGATCACCGTGACGGTGCTGCGCGACGGCGAGGAGAAGACGGTGACCGTGCGGCTCGAAGACCGGCCCGCCAGCCTCGGAAGCGGCTGACGAACGGCGGCGACAGCGGGTCCGGCCCTCCTATGCTGGTTTGCGTGCCGACGCACGATCACCTCATCCGCAGGGCCGGCCTCGGTGACGCCGGCACCATCGGTGCCATCTACGACGAGGCCATCGCGACGGGCGTGGCCACGTTCGCCGCAGGTCTGCACGACGCAGATGAGCGTGCGGCGTGGCTGGCGGGTCGCGGTGATCGCGCACCGGTGTGGGTGCTCGAGCGCGACGGCGGCGTGGTGGCCTGGGCGGCCCTGGCGCCCTTCTCGCATCGCGAGTGGTATGACGGCGTGGCCGAGTACACGGTGTACGTGTCGGGCACGGCCCAGGGCGCGGGCGTGGGCGGGCAGATGCTCGACCACCTCATCGGCGAGGCGCCCGCGCTGGGGTACTGGAAGCTGGTGGGGATGGTCCTCGAGGGCAACGACGCCGGCCTGGCGCTCGCGCGCCGGCGGGGCTTCCGCGAGGTGGGCACCCACCGTGCGCATGGGCACGTGAACGGGGCCTGGCGCGACGTGACCGTGGTGGAGCTGCACTTGGAGCAGGCGCGATGAGCGGCTCGCCGCCGCCCGTGCCGCCGCCTGAAGAGATGCGGGAGATCTTCCGCGCGATGACCCTCATCCGCCGCTTCGAGGAGCGCGCCGCCGAGGAGTACATGGCCGGGCGCGTCGGGGGGTTCCTGCACCTGGCCATCGGCGAGGAGGCCGCCATCGTCGGCACGGTGTCGGCGCTTCGCCCGGATGACCCGCTCACCTCCACCTACCGCGAGCACGGCCAGGCCCTCGCCCGCGGCACCGACCCACGGGCCATCATGGCCGAGCTGCTTGGCAGGGCCACCGGCATCTGCGGCGGCCGCGGCGGATCGATGCACCTCATGGATATCGAGCGATCGTTCTATGGCGGCTACGGAATCGTGGGTGGCTCCGTGCCCCTGGCGCTGGGACTCGCGTGGGCCGCCCGGTACTCGGGCACCGACCGGGTATCGGTGACCATGTTCGGGGAGGGCGCCGCCGGCCAGGGCGTGGTGTCGGAATGCTTCAACATGGCCGGCCTCTGGGACCTGCCGATCGTGTTCCTCATCCTGAACAACCAGTACAGCATGGGCACGCCGGTGGAGCGCGCCGCCGCCGTGGAGGACTTCTACCCGCGCGCCGCCGCCTACGACATCGAGTCGTGGAAGGTGGACGGCATGGACGTGCTTGCCGTCCGCGCGGCGCTGTCGGAGGCCGCGCGACTGGCGCGCGACGAGCGGCGCCCGGCGTGCGTGGAACTTCTGGCCTACCGCTACAAGGGCCACTCGATGAGCGACCCTGACACCGTGCGGGCGGCCGAGGAGAAGGAGCGCTGGAAGGCCCGGGACCCGCTGGTCACCTTCGAGCGCGTGCTGCTGGGCGAGGGCATCATCGACGCCGACGCCATCGCCGCCATGCAGGCTGAGGTGGACGAAGTGGTGGACGACGCCACCACCTTCGCGCGCGAGAGCCCGGAGGTGCCGGTGTCCGAGCTCGCGGACGACGTCTACGCCCAGCCTTGGAACGACGACCCGCGTGGGAGCGCGCTGATGCGGCCATGAGCACCGAGGCCAGGGACATCACCTACCGCGAGGCCATCAACCAGGCGCTGCGCGAGGAGATGCAGCGCGATGAGTCGGTGTTCCTCATGGGCGAGGACATCGGCCACTTCGAGGGCGCATTCAAGGTGACCAGGGGCCTGCTCGAGGAGTTCGGCGAGCAGCGCGTGGTGGACACCCCAATCACCGAGGCGGGCTTCACGGGCCTCGGCATCGGCGCGGCCATGGCAGGGCTCAGGCCGGTGATCGAGATCATGACCGTCAACTTCGCCCTGGTGGCGATGGACCAGATCGTGAGCAACGCGTCGAAGGTCCACTACATGTTCGGGGGCCAGGTGCCGGTGCCGATGGTCATCCGCATGCCCGGCGGCGCCGGCCACCAGCTCTCGGCGCAGCACTCGCACTCGCTCGACGCCGTGTTCGCCCAGGTACCCGGCCTCAAGGTGGTGGTTCCCGCCACGCCGGAAGACGCCAAGGGCCTGTTGAAGACGGCCATACGCGACGACGACCCGGTGATCGTGCTCGAGAGCGAGGGCCTCTACGGCAAGAGGGGCCCAGTGGGCGGCGAGGACCACCTCATCCCCTTCGGCCACGCCGTGGTGCGCCGCCCGGGGCGCGACTGCACGATCATCGCCCACTCGCGCATGGTGTGGGTGGCACTGGCGGCGGCCGAGCAACTGGCTGCGCAGGGCGTGGAGGCCGAGGTGATCGACCCACGCACGTTCCGCCCCCTCGACCTCGACACCCTGGCCGGGAGCGTGCGGCGCACGTCGCGCGCGGTGGTGGTGGACGAGGGCTGGCCCGAGTGCGGCATCGCCGCGGGCGTGGCGGCGCACCTCTACGAGGCCTGCTTCGACTGGCTCGACGCCCCCATCGGGCGGGTGAACTCGGCCGATGTGCCCATGCCGTACGCGAAGAACCTCGAGCAGGCGGCGATCCCGCAACCCGACGACGTGGTGGCGGCCGTCATGGCCACGCTGGCACGGGAGGTGCCCCGGTGAGCGACCTGCTCATGCCCAAGCTCTCGGACACCATGGAGGAGGGCACGGTGCTGAAGTGGCTCAAGGCAGACGGCGACGCCGTCGCCAAGGGCGATCCCCTCGTGGAGATCGAGACCGACAAGGCCACCATGACCGTGGAGGCGCCCGAGTCGGGCATGCTGCGCATCATCGCCGCCGAGGGCGACACGCTCGACATCGGCGCCCCGATCGCGGCCATCGGCGAGGGAGGCGCGGCCGCGGTGGCCGAAGACCCGGGTGCGACAGGGGTGATCGAGATACCCGATGCCCCAACGCAGGAGATCGAGGCGGTGGTCGCTGCCGATGCCGCACCGGCCGCGGCCTCCGCGCCTGCCGTGGAGGCGGCCCAGGCGGCAGAGCAGGGCGGGCCGCAGGGCATCCCCACGGCCGATGACGGCACGGCTGACTCCATCGCGGCGGCGTTCGCGCCCGCCGATGTGAACGCCACGGCCGAGCATATGGCCGCGTCACCGCTGGCGCGCACCATCGCGGCGCGCGCCGGGCTCGACCTGGCCACCGTGCGCGGCACAGGCCCCGGCGGCCGAATCGTGAAGGCCGACGTCGAGGCGGCGCTCGCCGGGGCACCGGCCGGAACCACCATGGCCGTGCCGCCGCCAGGCGCGGCTTCGGCGGCGCAACCGGCAGCGGTGGTGCTGGAGCCCTGGCCCGCGGGCCGGCGCACGCCGCTCACCCGCCTGCAGCGCACCATCAGCACCCGCATGGAGCAGTCCAACGACATCCCGGGGTTCACTCTGGAGCGCGACGTGGACACCACGGCGCTCGCCGCGACCCGGGCCGACCTGCGCGTGGCGCTGCCCGAGCACAACCGGCCCAGCGTGAACGACTTCGTCATCCGCGCGGTGGCCATGGCCGCGCGCGAGCGCCCGGACATCGTGTCGCGCATCGACGGCGATGAGTACGTGGTGCCCGATGCCGTTGACGTGGGCGTGGCGGTATCGGTGCCCGGCGGCCTCATCGTGCCGGTCATCCACGATGCCGACTCCAAGGGCGTGTCGGCCATCGCCGCGGAGGTGCGCGACCTTGCGGGCCGTGGCCGCTCGGGCGCGCTCCGCCCCGACGAGCTCGAAGGGTCGGTGATCACCGTGACCAACCTCGGCATGTTCGGCATCGACCGCTTCCAGGCGGTCATCAACCCGGGCGAGGCGGCGATAATCGCCGTGGGCCGCGGGGTGTCCAAGCCCGTGGTGGTGGAGGACGAGGTGGTGGTGCGCGACGTCATGACCCTGTCTCTCTCGGTGGACCACCGCGTGGTGTATGGCGCCGAGGCCGCCACCTTCCTCGGCCGCGTGGCGGAGCTCCTCGAGCACCCCGCCGCGCTGCTGGTGTGATGTCGCACGGCGCCCCGGGCCCCTCGCCGGCACACGCTGACGGGGCGGCGGCGAACGTGGATGCGGGCACGCGGCGCCCCGCCCTGCTCGCCCGAACCGAGCGCATCGGCTACATCGGGGCGTGGGACGAGCAGCGCAGGCTGGCCGACCTCGTGCGATCGGGTGACAGCCCGGCGGTGGTGTGGCTTCTCGAGCACGACCCGGTGTACACCTACGGGCGCCACGGCACGCGGGATGACCTGCACGCCGACGACGCGGTGCTGGCGGCACTCGGGGCCACCTGCCTGGCCAGCGACCGCGGTGGCCAGATGACCTGGCACGGGCCCGGCCAGGTGACCGGCTACGTGATCATCGACCTGCGACGGGGCCCCGGCGTGCGACGCTTCGTGCAGGCCCTCGTGGACGCCATGACCGACGCCTGCCATTCCTGCGGCGTGCCCGGGGCGGTGGGCGACCACGACGCCATGGGCACCTACGTGGATGGCCGCAAGCTCGGCAGCGTGGGCATACGGGTGGCCGAGGGCGTGTCGATGCACGGCATCGGGCTCAACGTGGACCCCGACCTCGCGTGGTTCGCCCGCATGAGCGCCTGCGGCGCGCCCGACGTTCCCGCCACGTCCATCGCCGCCGAGGGAGGATCGCCCGACCGCGCAGGGGTGGAGGCGGCCCTGGCCGAGTCGCTCGCGGCGCGCCTCGGCCTTGCGCTGGATGCCACGCCGGGCCTCGTGCGCTGACGCGCCTCCGCTACGGGAGCATGCGCTCCCACTCCACCAGCGCCCGGCCCACCAGGTCGTGGTCAGCGGGATCCCCGCCGGCCTTGCGCACCAGGTCGTCGAGCTCGTCGGGAGGTATCTCAAACGGCTCGGAGTCGGGCCGGGCCGCCCGCAGGGCGTCGGCCAGCGCGCCCGGGTCGATCACGGGACCAGGTTGACGGCGGCCGCGAGGCCCAGCACCAGCAATAGCGCGCCGTAGCCGGTGTAGTCCACGGCCAGCAGCACGATGGCCACCACCACCAGAATTACCGAGAGGCCGGCCCAGAAGCCCGACGGGATGCCCGCCGCGCCGAAGCCCCAGCCGCCCACGGGGGGCGTGGCCGGGTTGCGGCGGCGCATGCGTTCCGGGTCGCTCATAAGTCCTATCCTACCGGCGGGTCCCGTCGCTGCTCATCGCCCCGGTACCCTGTGATGCATGGGAAGTGCTGAGGAGGACCTGCTCGTGCAATACCGGCGCCTCGAGCATGAACTTGACCGGATGTTCGCCGAGCTGGCGGGGGGCGGCAGGCCGCCACGCGCCGCCGGCATGCGCGCGATGGCCGATGTGTGGCTGGCCGACGACCCGCCGCGCGTCGTGGTGCAGCTGGACGTGGCGGGCGTTAACCCGCAGGCGATCAGCGTGGAGCTGGAGGATGACCTGCTGGTGGTGCGCGGCAAGCGCCGGCGCCCCACGGGCGAGCGCCGGGTGTACCAGCACGCCGAGATCGAGTGGGGCCGCTTCGAGAGGCGGCTGCGCGTGGGTGCGCCCGTGGACGTGGACGCCGCCACCGCGGACTACGACAGGGGCATGCTCACCATCACCCTTCCGCTGGCCCCGCGCCGCGGGCCCGAGACCGTGCGGGTGAACGTGCGAGGCGATGCATGAGCGACGCGCCTGCGGACACCGGCACGGCCGTGCCCGTGGAGGTGGGCGGCAACACCGTGGCCGAGGATGTCATGGTGACGCCCGCCGAGGCCGGGCCCCCGCCCGAGATCACCTGGCCGGCCGAGCTGCCGGTGCTGCCCCTGAAGGGCACCGTGGTGTTCCCCGATGCCGTGGCGCCGCTGGCGATCGGCGAGGAGCGCAGCATCCGCCTCGTGGACGACGTGATGGACCGCGAGGTGCGGCGCCTGGTGCTGGTGAGCGCCCGCGACGCCGAGACCCAGGAGCCCGCGCCCGACGACCTCTACGACGTCGGCGTGGTGGCCACCGTGGAGAAGATGCTGCGCGTGCCCGACGGATCGATGCGCGTGCTCGTGCATGGCGGCGAGCGCGTGCGCCTCACGGGGTATCCGTCGCGCGAGCCGTTCCTCGTGGCCGTGGTGGATCCCATGCCCGACATGCTCGAGGAGTCGGACGAGCTCAGGGCGCTCGCCGGCAACGTTCAGGCGGCCTTCGCCCGGGTGGTGGACCTCGTGCCCTACCTGCCCGATGAGCTCAACATGGCGGCGGCCAACCTGGACGACCCCTCCACGTTGTCGTACCTGGTCACGTCGTCGCTGCGGCTGCCCGTGGCCGAGAAGCAGGAGCTGCTGGAGGAGGTGCGGGTGTCGGTGCGCCTGCGCCGCCTCAGCGAGATACTCGCCCGGGAGATCCAGGTGCTGGAACTCGGCGCGCGCATCCAGGCCGAGGTGGAGCAGGACATCGAGACGGGCCAGCGGGAGTTCGTGCTGCGCCAGCAGCTGAAGGCGATCCAGGACGAGCTGGGCGAGGGTGATGAGGCCGAGATCAACGAGCTCAGGCGGCGCATCGGCGAGGCCCCGCTTCCCGACGATGTGCGCACGGCCACCGAGCGCGAGCTCGCCCGCCTGGGGCGCATCCCCGACCAGTCGGCCGAGCACCAGGTGATCAGGACCTACCTCGACTGGATCCTGGACATCCCGTGGGGCAACTACACCGAGGACGACCTCGACCTGCACCGCGCGCGGCGCGTGCTCGACGAGGACCACTACGACATCGAGCGGGTCAAGCGGCGCATCCTCGAGGAGCTCGCGGTGGCGAAGCTCAAGGGCGACGCCTCGGGCACGGTAATCCTGTTCGCGGGACCGCCCGGCGTGGGCAAGACCTCGCTGGGGCGCAGCATCGCCCGCACCCTCGGCCGCGAGTTCGCGCGCATCAGCGTGGGCGGCGTGCGCGACGAGGCGGAGATCCGCGGGCACCGGCGCACCTACGTGGGGGCCATGCCCGGGAGCATCGTGCGCGCCATCCGCGACGCCGGGTCGATGAACCCGGTGATCATGATCGACGAGATCGACAAGATGGG
The DNA here is from genome assembly GCA_016870155.1 of Actinomycetota bacterium. Taxonomy (GTDB): domain Bacteria; phylum Actinomycetota; class Thermoleophilia; order Miltoncostaeales; family Miltoncostaeaceae; genus SYFI01. The sequence goes on from VGCE01000005.1 coordinate 92,455, forward strand.
GTCGGACGTGCGCGGCGACCCCTCCTCGGCGATGCTCGAGGTGCTCGACCCGGCGCAGAACTCGACGTTCCGCGACCACTACCTCGACCTGCCGCTCGACCTCTCGAAGGTGCTCTTCGTCTGCACTGCCAACGTGCTCGACACCATCCCGCGGCCGCTGCTCGACCGGATGGAGCTGATCAGCCTCCCGGGCTACACCGACGACGACAAGGTGCACATCGCCCGGCAGTACCTCATCCCCCGGCAGCTCGAGGCCACCGGGGTGCCGGCCGACACGGTGGACATCACCGATGCCGGGCTGGCTACGGTGATCTCGGAGTACACCCGCGAGGCCGGCGTGCGCGGGCTGGAGCGCCGCATCGGCGCGCTGCTGCGCCGCGTGGCGCTCCACGTCGCGCAGGGCAGGGATGGCGTGGGCGTGATCGGCCCCGACGAGGCGCGCGAGATGCTGGGCCCGGAGCGCGTGCATCCCGAGGCCAAGCGGCGCACCGCCGAGCCGGGCGTGGCCACGGGCCTGGCGGTCACGGGCGCCGGTGGGGACATCCTTTTCGTGGAGGCCAGCGTGATGCCCGGCAAGGGCTCACTGGTGGTCACCGGCCAGCTCGGCGAGGTGATGCGCGAGTCAGTGCGCGCCGCGCTCACGTGCGTGCGGGCCCGGGGCTGCGAGCTGGGACTCGACCTCCCGGAGGACTACTTCAGCGAGCACGACATCCACGTGCACGTGCCGGCGGGGGCGATCCCCAAGGACGGCCCGTCGGCGGGCATCACTATCGCGACCGCGCTGGTGTCGGCGCTATCGGGCCGCACGGTGAGCGCCGACGTGGCGATGACCGGCGAGATCACGCTGATGGGCCAGGTGCTGCCCGTCGGCGGCGTGCGCGACAAGGTGCTGGCGGCGCTGCGCGCGGGGATCCACGCGGTGGTCATCCCGGCAGGCAGCGAGGACCAGCTCGAGGAGCTCTCCGACGAGGCCCGCGAGCAGGTGACCGTCGTGCTCGCCGGCGACATCTCCGATGTGGTTCCGGTGGCGATCCCGGCCTGAGGCCGGGGGTCCCCGGGGTCGAGGCCTACGGGATGGCCGAGAAGCCCGCGGAACCGGCGACGATGAGCAGCGCCGCGAAGGCGGCGGCCGGATACACCGTGCGCCACTCCTCCGGATGCCCGCCCGCCGAGCGCCGGGCCTTCTACACGGCGACCTAGGCCACGTAGAAGCCGAACACCAGGAAGCACGCCGAGTAGACGGCGAGGCCCCACGAGAGCAACGCGGCCACCACGGCCAGCACGCCCCATGCGAGGTTCGCGAGGCCCACCTCCACCTGGAACGCCTTGGTGGTGCCGCTATCCCAGCCCATGCGGGCGGCGTCGCCACGGTTGAGCAGCGAGTGGCGTATCCACGACAGGATTCCCGCGATGCCCTTCGCGAGCAGGCACGGCCAGCGCAGGTCGGGGTCCGGCGATAACGCGGTGCTCAGCGCCCAGCCGAGTCCGCCGGCGCCCACCGCGTATGTGAGCCCCATGAGGAATCCCGATGCCTTCCTCAATTCATGCCCCACCCCGTGTTCGTGCCTGACCGCGTGCCCGAAGACACGGGCGCTCTCGACGTCCCATCGCCGAAGACCTCTCGCACACCTGCCGCACGCAACCTGGGGTCTGTACCCTTCCGAGAGCCCGGATTCACAGGCGAACCAGCCGGAGAACGCATGGCCCTTGGCATCGGCACCGAAGCACCCGACTTCACCCTCACCAACACCGAGGGCGAGGAGGTCACGCTTTCGGAGCTCCGCGGCACGCCGGTGTACCTGAACTTCTTCCCGGCGGCCTTCTCGCCGGTGTGCGTGGACTGGTTCGGTGGCATCGGCAACGACGCGAGCCCGTACGAGGGCGCCGTGGTCATCGGCATCAGCGTCGACAACAGGTGGTCGCTCACCGAGTTCAAGAAGCAGATGAAGGCTGACGCCGCGCACTTCCTCGCCGACTTCCAGCCCAGGGGCGAGGTCGCGAAGGCGTACGGCGTGTTCCTCGACCAAGCGGGCGTCTCAGGCCGGGCGACCTTCGTGATCGACGCCAACGGCGTCATCGTGGACGTCGACCGGGTGGCGCCGCTCGAGACGCCGGACATGGACCGCCTCATCGCCTCGCTGGCCAGCTGCAGGTAGCGCCACGATGTTCCTTCTGCTCGGCCGCTACCTCGAGCCGGTTGACGAGGTGGAGGTGCACCTCGACGCCCACCGCGCATGGGTGCGCGAGCACGCCGAGGCAGGGCGCGTCATCGCCGCCGGCCGGGAGGTCCCCCTGCAGGGAGGCCTCCTCGTCGCGGTCGGCGTCACCCGCGATGAGGTGGATGCCATGATCGCCGCCGACCCCTACGTCACCGAGGGCGTGGCCGAGTACGACGTGCGCGAGTACGACGTTGTGCTGGCCGCCCCGGGCGCAGAGGGCCTGAAGAGCTAGAGGGCCCGGTCCGGCACCCGATAGCCCGGCGCTCACCAGCCGGAGGGTGTGTTGGTTACTCGACGGCGGTGTTGGCGAGCTGCCCGCAGGCAGCAGCGATATCCGCCCCCCGCGATCGCCGCAACGAGGGGTGCAGTCCCGCGTCCTGCAGCGCCTCGGCGAACCCCCTGACGCGCTCGGGGGATGATCCGCGGTAGTGCCCGGTAGCGGCGTTGTACTCGATGAGGTTCACGTGGAAGCGCCCATCGCGAAGGAGGGCGGCGAGGCGCCGGGCGTCGGCCACCGAGTCGTTCACCCCGTCGAGGAGCAGGTACTCGATGAACACGCGCCGGCCGGTGCGGTCGGCGTAGCGACGGCAGGCGGCGAGCACGTTGGCGATGGGCCAGCGGTTGTTGATGGGCATGAGCGCCGTGCGGGTGTCGTCCTCGGCGGCGTGCAGCGAGAGCGCGAGGCGAACGGGGACCTCGAACGAGACCATCTCCTCGATGCCCGGGACCCACCCCGCGGTGGACACCGCGATCGAGCGTGCCGAGATGCCCAGGCCGTCGGGCGCGTGGATCTCGCGGATGGCGCCGAACACCGCCGGGGTGTTCTGCAGCGGCTCCCCCATGCCCATGAACACCACGTTGCTGAGGCGGGCGCCGGCCTCGCGGGCCGCGTCGGCGGCGAGGAAGGCCTGGTCGGCGATCTCGCGGGCGGTGAGGTCGCGGCCGGGGCCCATCGCGCCGGTGGCGCAGAAGCGGCAGGCCAGCGCGCAGCCGGCCTGGCTGGATACGCACAGGGTGCGGCGTCCGCGGGCATGCGTGATGAGCACGCTCTCGATGGCCAGCCCGTCGGCGGTGCGCAGGCGCCACTTGATGGTGCCGTCGCGGCTCTCGGCCATCGCGTCAGGGGTGACGGTCCACAGCGGGGCCACCTCGGCCAGGCGCCCGCGCAGGTCCTTGGGCAGGGTGGTGACGTCGTTCCAGTCGCGGGCGCCGGCGCGGCGCGCGTCGTCCACCTGCTTCGCGCGGTAGGCCGGCTCGCCCCACGACTTGAGGATCGATGCGATCTGGTCGCTCATGCGGCCGAGGAACCTAGCGTGATCGGCTCGCGGTACGGAATGACCCGGGGAAACAGCCGGCGACCGGCGAGCACGATCCAGGCGGCGAGCAGGCAGGCGGTGCAGCTGAACACGATGAGGGCGTTGGTGAGCCCGATGGCCTGCGACAGGTACCCCAGGCCCACCGTGGGGATGGTGCCGGCGTACGCGTACATGTAGAACGCCGACATCAGCTTGCCGCGCTCCTCCACAGGCACGATCGTGCCGCAGATCACGGTGCCCCCCTGCAGGATGAGCCCGTTCACGAACCCCAGCAGGGCGGCGGCCACCACCACCAGCACGGCGCTGCCGGCAAACGCGGCGACCGCGATGAGCCATGTGACCACGGCCGATACCGACACGCCGATCATCACGGCCCGACGCGGCTCGACGTTGCGCGTGAGAATGGGCGTGAGCCCGCCGAACCCCAGCACGAGGAACCCGCAGAGCCCGGCAATCGCCACGTTCGTGGCACCGAGCGTGTTGTAGAGGAAGAGCGGCACGAGCGAGAGCACGGTGCCCTCCATGAACGACATCGTGAAGGCAGCGGGCCCGATGAACCCCGCGAATCCCATGCCCTGCCCCTTGGGGATTCCCACGCGCATCTCGAACTTGTACGGACGCCGTGGCACGGTCTCGCGGGCGATCAGCACGCACACCAGCCCGATCACCATCAGCGCCACGTGGAACTCGAACGGTCGGTGCAGGGGGTTGCCCCAGTACTGGGCAATGAGCCCGCCCATGAGCGGGCCGAGCCCGAACCCGATGCGGAAGGCCGCGCCGGCCGTCATCGACGCCAGCGCCTTCGCGCCGGGGCGGGCGTGGTCGATGATGAACGCCGTGCCCACGCCCAGGTACATGCCGATCGCCAGCCCCTGCAGCACGCGCCCGGCGAACAGCAGCGGCACCGACTCGGCGAACGAGAACACCAGCGACGCGGAGGTCATCACGAGCATGGCCGGGATGGCCAGGCGCTTGCGGCCGAGGCGATCGGCGACGTTACCCGCCAGCAGCATGGTGGGCACGACCGTGGCCGTGTAGGTGGCGAACAGCAGCATGAGCACGCCGTTCGACAGCTGGTAGGTGCCCTGGTAGAGCGGCAGCAGCGGCGTGATGACGCTGGTGCCCATCGTGAACACCAGCAGCGCCACGAGGGCGAGGTACGACCCCCGGGTCACCTGCTGCCGCCGGGCCCCGTGCCGGACACCCGGGCCACGATGGTGGCGCCCGGCCCGATGACGCGCGGCACGCGAAATGCCGCGATGGCGCCGAGCACGAGGATCCCCGCGCCCACCAGAAGCGCATTGCGCATGCCATCGGCCACCAGGGCGCGAAGTGGGGCGCTCACCAGTCCGTCCTCGGCGGTGACGGTGGCGGGGATCGTCATGGCCACGACGGTACTGAGCAGCGCGCCGCCGAGCGCGCCGCCCGAGTAGCGCGACACATTGGGCAGCGACGACGCCACGCCGAGGCGGTCCTCCGGCACCTCGTGGATGACCGTGGTGGTGACCGGCGCGGTGGAGACCGCAAGGCCCAGGGCCAGCAGCACCATTCCGGGCAGCACCGCGTAGTAGGCCTCGAACCCGAACCCGTACGCCAGCGCTAGCGCGCCGGCGGCCGCGAGCACCAGCGACACCCGCATCATGCGATCGCTGCCCAACCGCGTGAGGAGGCGGCCCGACGCCGGCGACCCCACCATGAACGACAGCGCCACGGGGGTGATGGCCAGCGACAGCATTACGTCGTTGTAGCCCAGCACGGCCGTGAAGTAGAACGGCAGCAGCAACAGCGTGCCGAACATCGTGGCGCCCACGCAGAAGCCGGCGATGTTGGGATTGCGCACGGTGCGCAGGCGGAACAGCCCGAGGTCGAGCATGGGATCGGACGCGCGGGTCTCGCGCCAGCAGAACAGCGCCAGCCCAAGCACCCCCAGGGCCAGCACGCCCAGCGTCTTGCCCGACGCCCACCCCCAACTCGAGGCGCTGGTGAGGGCGGTGAGTATGGGGAAGAGCCCGAGGGCCGCGAGCACGGCGCCCGCGAGGTCGAAGGGCCGCTTGGGCCCGGGCGGCCTACGGTGCATCACCAGCGCGGCGCCGATGAGCACCAGGGCGCCCACCACCGGGGTGAACCAGAACACGCTGCGCCAGCCCGCGATGCCCACGAGCACGCCCGCGATGTTGAGCGAGACGACCGGGGCCACCGTGATGATGGCCGTCAGTATCCCGATGGCCAGCCCGCGCTGGTGCGGCGGGAAGAGGATCGCCGCGTAGGCGTACGCGGTAGGGGCCATGGCCGAGGCCCCCACGCCCTGGAGGATGCGGAACACCACCAGCGACGGCTCATTCCAGGCGAGCGCGCACAGCACCGAGGCCAGCACCATCACCAGCACGCCCATCACGAAGATGCGGCGCCTGCCGTACAGGTCGCCGGCGCGACCCGCGATTGGCAGCAGCACCGCCTGGGTGACGAGGAAGCCCGTCACCACCCAGCCCGCCGTGGATACGTTGGCGTCGAAGTCGCGCGAGATATCCGGCAGCGCGATATTGACGATGCTGATGTTCAGCACCGAGAGCATCATGCCGCCGGCCACCACCGTCATGGCCATCCACCGCCACCGCGGGCTCGCCCGCAGCCGAGCGCGGATGGCGCGCAGGCGCGCTGGCAGCAAGGTCTCCCGCACACCGCCGAGGGTATACCCCGCGGGGGTCCAACGGGCTAGCCTTCCCCACCGTGGCGAGGAAGACGCGCAAGACGCCCACGGCGATCCGCGTGGGCGACCGTGACCTGCTCTGGGACTACGCCCGCCTCGCGCGCATGTACGGCATCCAGCTGCTCGGGGTGTCGGTGGCGCTCGTGGTGGTCTCCATCATCCTCGAGGCGACATCGGAGGATGGCTGGTCGTGGTGGTGGCTCGGCACGCTGACCGCGATGACCGGCATCACCGGCCTGGTCTTCTTCCCGATCCTGCGGGTGTGGCTGCGCAGGGGCGGCCTGCCATCCATCCGCCTGCCCGACGCGCAGCCCGCCGAGGGGCGGCGCATGCTCGCCGCCGCGCCCGGCGACTGGCGCAGCTTTGCCGCCATCGTGGCCATCCTGCTCTTCATCTCGGCCGCCGCCACCCTGCTGTTCCTCGTCGCGGTCCTCGGCCGCGGCGGCACCGCCGAGGGCGTGGTCATCGGCGTGCTGCTGGCCTGGGGCTTCGTCACCCTCGAGGACGCCCGGCGCATCGCCCGCGCCCAGATCGAGCAGAAGCGCACCTACTGGGCCGCCGCCCGCCGCCCATGGGGCGCCGGCAACCGCCTGGTCTTCACCGTCCCACGCGGGTAGGGAAGAGCCGCTGGACCGCCACCCCGGTGTCAGGCACTTAACCGAACTCGCTTGGTTAAGTGCCTGACACCGGGGTGACCCTCCGCGGCGTGGTAGCCTGCTACTCCATACCGGAGGGGGGTATCGGTGGGTGATGTGAACGAGGTGGTCATCATCGGCAGCGGGCCCGCGGGGCTGACGGCCGCCATCTATGCCGCGCGGGCCGGGCTGGAGCCGTTGGTGATCGAGGGCTACGGGGCCGGCGGGCAGCTGATGATCACCACCGATGTCGAGAACTACCCCGGGTTCCCCGACGGCGTCCAGGGGCCGGAGATGATGCAGATGTTCCGTGCGCAGGCCGAGCGGTTCGGCACGCGATTCATCACGGCCGACGTCAGCAGCGTGGACTTCTCGGAGCGCCCCTTCCGGGTGTGGGTGGGCGACGACGAGCACGTGGCGGACGCCGTGATCGTGTCCACCGGTGCGTCCGCGCGGTGGCTCGGCATCGAGGGCGAGGCCCGGATGATGGGCCGCGGCGTGAGCGCCTGCGCCACCTGCGACGGGTTCTTCTTCAAGGACAAGCCGGTGGTCGTGGTGGGCGGCGGCGACACCGCAATGGAGGAAGCCCTGTTCCTCACCCGCATGTGCGAGGGCGTCACCATCGTCCACCGCCGGGATGAGTTCCGGGCGTCGGCCATCATGGCGCAGCGCGTGCTCGACAACCCGAAGATCACTGTGCGCTGGAATTCCGTGGTGGAGGACGTCGAGGGCGACACCGTGGTGACCGGCGTGGCGGTGCGCGACGTGCTCACCGGCGAGGAGGAGGTCATCCCGGCCGCCGCGATGTTCGTGGCCATCGGCCACCAGCCCAACACGGCGCTGTTCGAGGGCCTGCTCGACATGGATGACGAGGGCTACCTGCGCACCACGCCGGGCAGCACCTGCACCAACATCGAGGGCGTCTTTGCGTGCGGGGACGTCCAGGACACCGTCTACCGGCAGGCGGTCACCGCCGCCGGCACCGGATGCATGGCGGCGATCGACGCCGAGAGGTGGCTCGAGGCCCAGGAGGCCGGAGCCGGGGATCACGCGGGCGCGCACGCCGACTGACGAGGAGACGAGATGGGTGAGGTCATCGAGATCACCAGCGACACCTTCCAGGGGCTGGTGCTGGAGAGCGAGAAGCCGGTGGTGGTGGACTTCTGGGCGCCGTGGTGCGGACCGTGCCGCATGATCGCCCCGGTGATCGACGAGATCGCCGCCGACCGCGAGGACATCGTGGTGGGCAAGGTCAACGTGGACGACGCGCCGGACATTGCGCAGCGCTATGGGATCCAGGGCATCCCGTTCATCGGGCTGTTCGAGAACGGCCAGCTGGTGCGCAACGCCGTGGGCGCCATGCCGCGCGCGGGCGTCGAGCAGGCCCTGGGCCTGGGGGGCTGACCCGGTGCCCACCTATGACCTCCGGTGCGCGTCATGCGACTCCGAGTTCGAGGTGTTCCGGCAGGGCTTCCTGCGCGAGGAGGACCGCGCGTGCCCGTCGTGCGGGCAGCCCGCTGAGCAGCTGTTCACCGGCTTCGTGGCCACGCGATCGAGCACGCAGATGGCAGGTGCGGTCGCGGGCGGCGGGGCGGCATCGGCGCCGGCCCCCTCGGCTGGCGGATGCGGGCACGGCGGCTGCGGCTGCGGAGGCCACTAGAGCCGTGGCCACCACCGCGTCCACGCCGCCCACCCGCGAGCAGATCAAGGTGCGGCTGCGCCGGGCCGAGGGGCAGCTGCGCGGCGTGCAGCGCATGCTCGACGAGAACGCGGCCTGCGAGGACGTCCTGGTGCAGCTGGCAGCCGTGACCGCCGCCCTCGACCAGGTGGGGCTTCACCTCATCGGCGAGCGCCTGCGCCAGTGCCAGCAGGCGGACGGCACCATGTGCTCCGAGGAGCTCGAGCAGGGCCTCTCCACCCTGCTACGCCACACGCGGCTTTCCCGGTAGCCGGGGCGCAAGGCGCTGCAGGGTGCGGCGCAGGCCAAAGGTGCCGAGCTCGCCGATGAAGGCCAGCACGCCGATCGCCCCCGCATACCCCTGGAACGGGCCGGTGAAGCGCACCATGAGCCCGCTGTAGAGCAGGGCCGCGACGAAGATCCACCCGGCGTTCGGCAGGCGGGTGAGGGCGGTGCCGGCCAGCGCCGCGCCGCCCAGCCACGCGCTGGCCATCACGGCGCCCTGCGAACCGAGGCCCGGCGCGAGGGCGATGCCCGCGCTCACCGCGAGCGCGGGCAGGCCGACGCAGAACATGTAGTTGAGGTCCGTGCGGTTGCGCAGCAGCCACGTGACCAGAGCGCCGGTGATTCCCACCGGCACCACCGCCCACGTGGGCAGCCCATCGGTGGGCGGCAGCAGGTCGGCGTCGCCGCGGCCTCCCAGGAAGTCGGCGATCCCATACGCGATCGCCGACCCCAGGAACGCCATGAGGCCGATGCGCCCGCCGAAGGCCGGCATCACCGCAGGCCCGACCATGCTCCACAGCGTGCCGGCGATTGCGCCCGAGAGGGCCACCCACCACCACGAGACGGTGACGCTCGGACCGATGAGCCCGACGAAGCCGCCGGCGAAGCCCGAGCACGTGGCGGGGAAGTCAATGACGCGACGCGACTGCGCGATGCCGAGCGCCACCAGCACCAGCGACACTGCGACCACGGGCTGCACGCCCAGTTCGCGGGCGAGCAGGAAGGTGGCCATCGTGCCGACCAGCCCCGTCGCGACGTCCATGGCCCGGACGCGGGCGGGGGGGTGCGAAGAGGCGACGGCGAGCCAGACGCCCACCAGCCCGACCAGGCCGAGCAGGGTCGCGACCACCCTCATGTAGATCGTCGGTGCGTACGTGAAGGAGGTGACGTACACCATGACGATGCCGATGAACATCGCGGCGGCCAGCACGTAGGTGCCCGCATTGGGCTTCATGCCCGAGCCTGCCTTCCCCGGCGCAGGGCCGCGCCGCGCAGCCGCGGCGTTACCCAGGTGCCCACGCGCAGCGCGCCCATGGCCACGAGCACCGCGATGGTGCCCGTGGCGCCGATCACGCCCACGTGGCCGGTCAGGGGGCCCTCGAAATGCAACATGTACGCGCCGTACATCAACCCTGCGAGCGTCACCCATCCGGCGTTGGGAAGTCGTGCCGGCGCCGACAGGCCCACCATGGTCCCGCCGAACCACGCCGAGGCGAGCACCGGCTCGAGCGCGCCCATCCCAGACAGGTGCACGCCGCCGCACACGACGAGCGAGGTCAGGCCCGAGGCCAGCGCGAGGTCCCAGCCCAGCCGCTGGATGAGCACCCATGTGAGCACGGCCGCCACGCCGCCGATGGGGATCATGGCCATATGCGCCAGGCCCTGCACCTCGGGCAGCACGACGGCTTTGTGCTCGTACCCCAACGCCGACGCGAGCCAGTAGACGAACGACGACCCCATGAGTGCCACCAGCCCGAGGCGCCCTCCCACCCCGGGCAGCACGTACGGGCCGATCACCGACCACAGCAGGCCGGCGAGGCCGCCCGCCAGCAGCACCCAGCCGAAGGGCACGGCGACGGCGGGTGCGAGGAGGCCCACGAATGCGCCGGTGTAGGCCGAGCACTCCGATCGCACGTCGAGCGGGCCGCGCGGCGCAACCATCATGCCGATGATGACCGCGGTGATCGACACCGCCACGAGCGGGGGGACTCCCATCTCGCGGCTGAGCAGCAGCGACAGGGCGGTGGCCACCACGCTCGCCGCCGCGTCGGCCATGCGCGGGCGCGGAACCCTCAGCGAATCGCGCACCGCGACGAGGGCTCCGATGGTGGCAAGGATGATGGCGATCACCACGATCGCGAGCGGCAGCGGCTCGGCACCGATGATGAACGCGACGACGTACATCGCGATGAGGGAGCCCAGGGTCACCGCCGCGAGGGCATATGTCCAGACGGTGCGCCTCACCGGGCGATGATCCCGGGAATCTCGGTGAGCGTGGTGATCACCTCGGGCCCGGTGGTGCCCCGGCCGGCGGCATCTCCTGTCCGGTCGAGCAGCAGGGCCCGCAGCCCGGCGCCACGGGCCCCCTCGTAGTCCTCGGCCAGGCGGTCGCCCACGTGCAGCGCACGGGAGGCCTCCACCCCCGCCGCCTCGGTGGCATGAAGGAAGATCGCCGGGTCGGGCTTGGCCGCCCCCACCGAGGCGCTCACGGCGATCACCGCGAAGCGATCGTCCACGCCGAGCGCCGCGAGGTGGTCGGGCAGCGCGCAGTCCCAGTTGCTCACCACGCCGAAGCGTATGCCCTGCGCGTCGAGTGCGTCCATGGCGCCGAGGGCGTCGTGGTGCAGGCGGAAGCGCAGTGAGGCCACCAGCAGCTCGGTGGCGCGGGGAGCGGGCGGGGCGCCGGGCCCCAGCGCATGGGCAAGCACCGCGCCGCACTCGGCGCGCAGTGCGCGCAGGCCGGCAGGGTCGCCCGCGATGTGCATGCGCGCCCGGTAGTGGGCGACCTCCGCGCGCAGCGCCTCATCCACCACATGAGGGTCGATGTCGTACCCGGCGGCCGCGAGCTCCGCGTGGAGGATGGGCCCCGGGGGGTCCATCGCCACGAGGGTCCCGAAGGCATCGAGCAGCACGAGGTCGGGCGGTGAGGGCGCCATGACGAGGCAGGGTAAGCGGCAACCGGGGCGAAGGGACCGGCTGCGGGGCGGTCCTATACTCGGCGGCCGTGCCCGCTGCTGCCGCCATGACGACCCAACCTGCCCAGAGCCCGCGACGGATGTCCCGATCGGCCACGGTCGCCCTGATCGTGGCCGGGGTGGTGGTGGTGGCGTGGATCCCCTCGTTCATCGCCACCGCGTACGCCGAGGAGCCGGCGTCCGGGTACCTGGCCAACCCGGCAGAGGGGTGGGGGTTCCTGTGGGAGGCCGTCACGGCGTCGCGCAACCCGCGCCTGGGCACCTCGGACGCCGCAATGCAGCACGCCGCGCAGGTGTGGGCGGGTGCGCCCGCAGTGGCAGGCGACGTGTCGCTCAAGGCGATCCCCGACGAGTGGACCGTGCCCGTGCCGCCGGGCGGGGTCGCACCTGCTGCCGAGCGGTCCGAGGCCCGCCCCGAGGATGAGCTCAACTGGGTGGTGTCCGGGCGCGTGATGGGCGGCCCCGAGCAGGTGATCGGCCTGCTCGACTACCGCAGCGGCCGCGTGGAGTGGGACATCCGCCCGCTGGCGGGCGCACCGCGATGAAGATCGACCGCCTGCGCAGGCGGCGCGAGAAGCGTGCCAGCCACGGCCGCATCGGCCTCGGCAGGGTGATCCTCATGGCCCTGCTGGTGCTGGGCACGGTGCTGGGCGTGGCGCTGGCCACCAGCTACCAGTCGGTCACCGCGGACCTCCCGGACATCGACGAGATGCAGCCGGTGGGGCTGGGGCAGAACTCGCGCATCTACGACCGCAACGGGAAGATCCTCGGCTACATCGCCGGGGTTACCAACCGCACGGAGATCCCCCTCGCGCGCATCCCGGTCGACCTGCGCGAGGCGACCGTGGCCATCGAGGACAAGCGCTTCTACGAGCACGGCGGCGTGGACTGGGTGCGCATCGTCGGCGCGGCGGTGCGCAACGCCATGGACAGCGGCGGCCTTCGCCAGGGCGGCAGCACCATCACGATGCAGCTGGTGAAGAACCTCTACGACCCCGACGCCCCGCGGGACTTCTCGCAGAAGATCAGGGAGGCCCACCTGGCGCAGGAGGTGGAGCGGCGCTTCACCAAGGACCAGATCCTCGCGAAGTACCTCAACGGGGTCTTCTACGGCCAGAACTCCGTGGGCGTGCAGGCGGCGTCGCTCACCTACTTCGACAAGCCGGTCTGGGCCATCAACCTGCCGCAGGCCGCGCTGCTGGCGGGCCTGCCGCAGGCGCCGTCGGCGTACAACCCCTTCGTCAACCCCAAGGACGCCACCACCCGGCGCAACGTGGTGCTGCAGGAGATGGCCGACCAGGGCCACATCACGCAGGCCGAGGCCGACGAGGCCAAGGCGTCCGACCTGCTGCTGAAGCGTGGCAGGACCTACGAGCGCAAGCGCGAGGGCTACTTCTTCGACTACGTGCGCCAGGAGCTCATCGACCGCTACGGCGAGCAGCGCGTGCAAAACGGCGGGCTCGCGGTGCGCACCACCATCGATCCCAGGCTGCAGCGCGCCGCCGAGCAGGCGATCGCGGGCAACCTCGGGCAGGAGGGCGACCCCGCGGCCGCGGTGGTGCTCATCGATGCCCGCACCGGCTACATCCGCGCCATGGCCACCAGCCGCGAGTACGGCAAGGACAGCCAGTTCAACTACGCCGCGCAGGCCCGCCGCCAGCCGGGGTCCACCTTCAAGACCTTCGTGCTCACCCGCGCCATCGCAGACGGCATCAACCCCTACTCCACCGTCTACGACAGCCGGCCCATCGACATCAACGACCCCAGGTGGGGTCCGATCCAGGTGGCCACCTACTCCAACTCCTACCGCGGCGCGGTGCCGATATCGCAGGCCACGCTGGCGTCGGACAACACCGTGTACATCCAGATGACCCTCGATGTGGGGCCGGAGCGCGTGGTGGACATCGCGAAGAAGATGGGCGTGCAGAGCGACCTGCCCGTGGTGCCCTCCATCGGCCTCGGGTCGGGCGAGGTGACCCCGCTCGAGATGGCGGCGGCATACGCGCCGCTGGCCAACGGCGGGTTCCGCGTGAAGCCCATCGCCATGACCGACCTGGGCACGGGGATCCCGAAGGGCGACCTCGCCACGCCCAAGCGCACCCGGGTATTCCAGGACGGCGTGGCGTATGAGGTCACCCGCATCCTGCGCGACAACGTGACCAGCGGCACCGGTGGTGCCGCCAACATCGCGCCCAACGTCGCGGGCAAGACCGGCACCACCGATGACTACACCGACGCCTGGTTCGTGGGCTATACGCCCCGCTATGTGTGCGCGGTGTGGGTGGGCTATCCGAACGACGACGGGGTGCGCCGGTCGATGACCAGCGTGCACGGCATCACGGTGGCCGGCGGCACCTTCCCTGCGCAGATCTGGGGCGACTTCATGAAGATCGCCGCGAAGGGAGACGACGGCCTGGAGTTCCCCCTGCCCAACAACCCGGTGGAGTGGTCGGCGTTCTCGTCCGACTTCACCGAGTCGGCCGGGTCGTACATGGTGAGCTCGGCCAAGAGCACCAGCACCGCCAAGACCACGAAGACCGACACCAGGCCCGGCACCACCACCAACGTGCCGAGGCCCGCGCCCACCACGGGCCCGACCACGATCACGCCGGCGCCTGCACCGGCTCCCGCTCCTGCTCCGGCGCCTGCACCGGCTCCTGCACCGGCTCCTGCTCCTGCTCCTGCTCCGGCTCCGGCACCGGCACCGGCACCCGATCCTGCCCCGGCGCCTGCACCGCCGCCGACGCCCACGACCCCCTAGGGGGAGTCTGCCGGCTGCAGCGCCCCGCCCTCGTCGGGGGCGCCATCGCCCGCGCGGGGCGTAATGAGCAGGATTCCGGCCATCCCCGCGAGCGCCGCGGCCGCGAGGCATGCCCAGGCCGCGGGCATCACGCTCACCGACCACTCGCCCGCGAGGACGGCGTCGGGCAGCCCGGCCCGCTGGGCCACCACCTCCACGCGTGGCGACAGCGCCACCAGCGCGGCCCAGGCGACGCCGAGAATGGCCCAGAGGATGGACAGCCCGCCGATCACCCGGGCACCGCGGGTGCCGTGCGGCAACGACCACCACAGCGCGAGGACGCCGGTCACCACCATGGCCACGCCGATGATGGGAAGGATCCACGAGGCTCCGCCGGCCCCGTAGCCGGAGAGCGACGCGCTGCCCGTGGGCAGCGACGCCCCGTACCACGGCAGCGCGGGCAGGGCCATCAGCAGCACCCCGCAGGCCACGATGGCGATGCCCAGCGCCCGGGAGCGCCCGCTCATGGCACCGCCTCCCCAATCCGCTGGAACACCATCACCCCGTCGCGGTCGTACACCAGACGGAAGTCCCTGCGGGCTTGGAGGTCCTCGAGGGCCAGGCGGAAGCCCGGCAGGTCGAGCCGATCGAGCATGTTGGGTCTCGTGCGATCAACCATAACCCACTCCGCATCGCGGATGACGGGGAACACCAGCACCCGGCGGCGCGCCGACAGGTGACCGCCCGCATTGTTGCCCACCGACACCACGGCGTCGCCGGGAATCAGCGCCGCGCCGTCCGCCAGCGCCTGCGCGTGTCCCGGCATGAGCTGGTACTGATCGATGCGCGAGGGCGTGGCGCGCGAGAAGGGTGTGCCGATCGGCACGGGGCCGGTGATGAGCGTGCCGAGCAGGCCCGCCGCCACCAGGGCGATCGCCACGGCCCCGGCCGGGCGCAACAGCCGCGCGAGCCACTCCGGACGCGCGCGTCGCCGCAGGCCGGCGAGCCCCAGCATGGCGGCGGCCACGAGGAACGGGCTCACCACGGCCGCATAGTGGAACTCGATCGAGTAGTTGGGCCACCAGTCGGCAAGCATGTTGACCAGCAGGTCGGGCAGGGCCGCGGCGGCGAGTAGCGGCGCGAACAGCGGCAGCAGCAACAGGGGCAGCAGCAGCGCGAGCAGGTACGACAGGCGCGACCACCCGCCGACCGTGGTGATGACGTCTATGGGGTTGCTGAGCGCCCCGACCAGGGCCTCTGACGGCGTGTCGCCGAAGCGCCCGAAGCGCTCGCCGAAGGGCTCGGGCACGCCGCTGCCAATGGCCGGGATGATCACCAGCACGCAGATGGCCGACCACGCGATGGAGGCCACCGACACGATCGCGCCCGCGACATACCGCCGCTGGCGCACGATGATCCAGATGCCCAGGATCGCCAGGGCGAGGCCCACCTGCTCCTTGCCCAGGAGCGCCAGGCCCACCGCGATGCCCAGCACCCAGTCGCGGCGCGCCTCGGCGGCCCAGATGGCCAGCATGATCAGCGGGACGGCCAGGGTGACCGCATGCAGGTCGGTGACCACCGCCCACTGCAGGGGCGCATAGAGAAGCCATGCCACCGCGCCCGCGACCGCGAGGCGATCGTCGCCCAGCCAGCGGCGCCCCAGCAGGAACGCCGGGATCGCCCCGGCTGCCACGGCCACCGACTGCGCCACGAGCAGCGGCGCGGCGGAATCGCTGAACCACTGGAAGGGCACCAGCACCACCAGCAGCGGGTCCACGTGCGATCCCAGGCGCGACACCTGGTCGCCCGCGGCGTTGGTCGCCATGAGCAGGTCGCCGTGCGCGGTGTTCCAGATGGCCTGGACCATGTTGCCCAGGTCGAACCGGCCGGTCCACCAGGAATCGTGCCGTGCCACCGACAGCCACGAGAACACCGCGGCCCATATCGCGGCCAGCAGCAGCACCAGCGTGAGGGGAAGGTCGCGCAGCAGGCGCCACTGATGCCAGCCTGCCGCCGGCCCGCCGCGCGCACTCGTCGGCTGGGGGGCGCTGCTCACGAGCCGCCCCTGCGCCGCCCGGCGGTGGCCGCCAGCGCCACGAACACCAGCTCCACGGCGATGAGGAACAGCCGCGAGCTCACGCTGAGGGCCACGGCCACGCCGCCGGGAACCTGGCGCGAGAGCACCAGCGCGAGGATGGCATCGCGCACCCCGAGGCCCGAGGGCACGATGAACACCAGCATCGACACCACGAAGGCGAGCAGGAAGCCCGAGGCCACGCCGACCGGATCACCCACATCGGGGCCGCCGATGCCGCGCATGAAGGCCCACACCGCGAACCCCAGGAGGGCCGAGGTGATCAGGTACCAGCCGATCATCAGCACCACGCGCCGGAATGGCAGCAGAACCGCCAGGGGCTCGCGACGTACCTTCCGGAGCGCCCACGATGACAGCGGCCCGAACACCCGCGGGTGCAGCAGCACGGCCGACAGCGGCACCGCAAGCACGAGCCACGCGACCGGCCCCACGGCACTGCCCGAGCCGATGTCCAGCAGGGCCACCATCGCGAGCAGCGACGCCGCCACGAGGGCGATCACCTGCTCGTAGGTGGTGGCCGCCACCGTCACGCGCTTCGGCACGCCGTGGGCCTCGGCCATCACCGCCCGGCCCATCACCATGAGCACGTTGCCCGGCACGTAGCGCCCGAGCAGCGAACGGGCCCAGGCGGACACCGTCGCCAGCACGGGCGGGGCGGGCCTGTGCAGGCCGCCGAGGATGGCCTCGTACGCCAGGGCCGACAGCGCGAGCGATGCGAGGGCCAGCACCGACGCGAGCACAAGCCATCCCGCCGACGGCTGCCAGTCGAACGAGGTCACGACGTCCCAGGCGTCCACGACCGTCCATGCCAGGGCGGCGATGATCACCAGCCCGGCCACCAGGCCGCCCCACCTCACCCACGCGCGGCGATTCGTCACCCGTCACCCCGCGGGCCCCTCGCGGCACGTCGACGTCGCACGCCGTCCCGCCGCCGCGCGTCGCGCGCGGCCCTGCGCGCCCCGAGCGCCCGCACCAGCGGCGCCACCACGCGATGCGGCGTCCCGGTGCGCTCGTAGGTGGCGCGGGCCGCCGCGCCCAGGCGCACGCGGGCATCGGGATCGGCAGCCAACGAGATAAGCGCAGCGGCCAGGGCCGCCGACTCGCCGGCGGGCACCAGCACGGCGTCGTGGCCATGCGTGAGCACCTCGCGGATGCCGGGGGTGTCCGCGGTGATCACCGGGCGCCCCGCGGCCATTGCCTGGAACACCTTGTTGGGCACCACGCGCGACGCCTTGTCGCTGCGCCCGAAGATGCCCAGCACCACCCCGCACGCGGCCACCTCGTCGCGCAGGCGCTCGTACGGCACCCACGGCACGTGCTCGAGCGCCGACGGGGGATCGCGCTCCATCTCGTCGGCGAGCCAGTCGTCGAGCTGGCCCTCGCCCACCAGGCGCATCGGCGGGGTGCCCGGAATGCGCGCGGCGCCCAGGATGACGTCGAGCCCGTGCATCGGCGACAGCTTCCCGTACCAGAGCGCATGGCATGCCCCGCGCGAAACGGGGCTCGGCGGGAATGCCCCGGGCTCGGCGCCCACCAGCGCCACCACGATGCGGGCCGGGCTCACCCCGAAGCGGCGCACCAGGAAGTCGCCGCCCGCGACGGTATCCACCAGCACGATGTCCGCCAGCGCCAGGGCCGTGCGATCGGCCGCCGCGAGCGCCCGGGTGGCCGCCGCGCCGGTCCTGCCCCGGTCGTCCCCCAGCGTGTCGGCCAGCGACACCATCATGTCCACCACCAGCGGCGCGCGGCGCGCGCGGGCCACCAGCCACGCGGGCACCGCGTCGGGCTGGGCGGGGTAGCCCGCGATCACGGCGTCCACGGGTCCGTGGGTGCCCGGCTCGGTGGCGAGCAGGCCGGCCCAGGCCCGTGCCCACGATGCCCCAGACGCGGCGAGGCTGCCCGCCGACAGGAAGCCGCCAGCCTTGTGGCGCGTGCGCTCCCACACCGGCCGGTGGTGCTCGCTCACGCGCACTCCATGGGCGCGCAGCCCATCCACCAGCACCCGCGTGCGCGGATAGCCGCGCTCGTAGGTGCCCACCCACTCCACGTGAAGCGGTCGGCTCACCCCTCGATGACGCGCTCGATGCGCGAGGCAGCCTCGTCCTCCTCCGACCGCAATCGTCCGCGCTGGATCAGCTCGCTCACGAGCCCGATGGTGAACAGCTGGATGCCCACCACGATGAGCAGTACCCCGAGGATCAAGAGCGGCCGGCCGCCGATGGCCTCGCCGAGGATCTTCACGATCGTGAGGTAGATGGAGATGCCCACGCCGGTGAGGAAGAGCAGCAGCCCGAGGCCGCCGAAGAAGTGCATGGGCCGGTGGCGGTACCGGCCCACGAACGAGATGGTGATGAGGTCGAGGAGGCCACGCAGGTAGCGCTCGAAGCCGTACTTCGACGACCCGTGTCGGCGGGCGCGGTGGTTCACCGGCACCTCGGCCACCCGGAAGCCCTCGGACGCCGCGATCACGGGGATGAAGCGGTACATCTCGCCGGGAATCGCCAGCGCACGCACCACGTCGATGCGGTACGCCTTGAACCCGCAGTTGAGGTCGTGCAGCTCCACGCCGCTGGCCCTGCGCGCCACGCTGTTGAACACGCGCGATGGCATGGTCTTGTTCCAGGGGTCGTTGCGCTTCTGCTTCCAGCCCGACACCAGGTCGGCGCCCTCCTCGAGGGCGCCGAGCAGCCGCGGGATCTCCGCGGGGTCATCCTGCAGGTCGGCATCGAGGGTAATCACCACATCGCCGCGGGCCTCGCGGAACCCGGCGGTGAGCGCCGCGCCCTTGCCGAAGTTGCTGCGCAGCCGCACCACGCGGATCGGCTCATGCGCGCGTGCGAGGTCGGCCAGCACCACATCGCCTCCGTCGCGCGAGCCATCGTCCACGAAGACCACCTCGTACGGCGCGCCGATGCGATCCATCACCTGCAGCAGCTCGGCCGTGACCTCGGCAAGCGAGTCGCGCTCGTCAAACACCGGCACCACCACCGACAGCATGCGCCAGCCGCCCATCAGGTGCGCCCCCCGCCCACCGCGCCATCGCGGGCGGAGTCACGGCCGGCATCGCGCTTGCGCCCGCGACGCATGAGCGACGGCATGGGGCGTCGGCCCCGGCGCGCCAGGCGCTCGTCGTCGGTCGGAACCGGCCGGTACGGGCCGGCGGCCACCAAGCCGCGCCGCACGCGCGACATCACCAGCGAGCCCAGGCTCCATACGGTCACCAGCACGGCGGTGGCCAGCACGGGGCCGATGATGCCGCGGCCGCCCGCGACGGTGGTCTCCACGAGATACCACGTCGAGTATGGGATGCCGCGGTCGATGCGTCCCGCGAGCCACCACGTGAGCAACACCGCCGGCACGGCGGCCACCAGCCCCAGGGCCACCACCTGCCACGGGCGCGTGGCACGCGTGGCGATGAGCGCGCAGTGCGCGGCCGGCAGGGCGATGAGCAGCGCAAAGGGGCTCGATATCCACAGCAGCAGGCACACCACGCCGAGGGCGATCACCCCGGCGGCCGCCCGCGATGCCACCTCGGCGTCGCGGCGCATGGCGCGCTGGCGCACCACGACCCACGTGAGCCCGCCCGCGCCGAGCGAGAGCAGGATCGCCACGACGGCGGCGAGGTCGAAGGGCACGGCCTCGGCGAGCGGTGGCCACCCGCCTGCGACCCCGGCGGTCATGCCGGCCGTTGCCAGCAGGTGACCCACCACGATGGCCACCACCACGGGCAGCGCGCGCCACAGGAGGGCGGCCGTGAACGGGAACAGCCGCACGCCGGCGCGGCGCAGCCGTACGGCGAGGTCGATCGACGCCACGAGGATCGGCAGCGCGAGCAGCAGGATGACGATGCGGCTCATGATCGGCCGCAGCTCACGGCCGTTGATCACCACCCCCGCCGCGGGGGATGGCAGGGCGTCGGCCTGGTCGAGTGATGCGACCAGGGTCTCGGCGGTGCGGCCGGCGTCCCCGAGGGAGTCCTCCTTCGCGAGCGCGACGTTGCTGGCCAGGGGGCCCTGGGGCCGCGCGGACAGGGAGGCCGCCGGGATTCCCGACGCGATGTATGCCGACTGGTCGCCGGACGTCTGCGGAACGGCCATCCCGGCCATCTGCGGGAAGGGCCCGGGGTAGCCGGTCACCGACGCGTCGGCGCGCTGCGCGGCCTGCTCGGCGGCGGCCGCCATGGGGATCGACCGACGGCCATCCCGGGCGTCGTCCCAGATGTGGATGCCCGCCGTGGTGCCCGCGGGGTCGTCGAGCGACAGGGCGGCGCCCATGGGCGTGCCGGAGAAGCGGCTGGCGAACCACCGGGCGCCCGCGTTGCCCTGGGTGGACGCCCCGGTTGACACGATGAACATCGGGCGGTTTCGCGCCACTGTGCCCAGCGACCGCGCCAGCTGCAGCAGCACGGCCGACCCGCTCTCGCCGCCGCGCACCCCGGGCGGGGTGTCGCGCGGCGCCGAGATGATGAGCGCGCCCTGCGTGGACGATCCGGTGCGGGCGGGCAGGGCCACGAACAGGTTCTCGGTCACCACGCGGCCACCGGGGGTCATCACCGAGAAGCGCTGTCGGCGCACCGGGGTGGCCCCGGGCACTACCTTCATCTGGTCGGCCATCCAGTTGGCCGAGGCCACGTCGCCGGGCGTGCCCGGCACGCGCTCGGGCGCCACCGTGGCCATGTCCGCGGCGATGCCGCGCGCGGCCATCGCGTCGAACGCGGGCGGCAGCGGCGGGTCGGGCGTGCCACCCGGTGTTTCCAGCGTCAGCAGGGCCACGAACAGCGCGAGCGCCGCCACGAGCCATGAGAGCCGGTAGAGGCGCCCGTTCAGCATGAGGGCGCAGTATCGCATCGGGGTGCGGGTCCCCGCGAAATACGGCATTACAGTAGGGGCATGGAGGGCCGCCCACTCATCCTGGTGTCAAACCGCGGTCCCGTCGGCTTCATCGACGATGGCGAGGGGGGCACGCGGGCCGAGCGCTCGGGCGGCGGCCTGGTGACGGCCCTCACCGGACTCATCGACCTCGTGCCGGCGCTGTGGATATCGGCCGCCATCGAGGACGGCGACTTCCGGGTGGCCGCCGAGGCCGATGGGCCGTTCCCCGTGCCCGGGGCCGGCCGCGATACCGCGGGGCGGTTCGTGGTGATGCACCCCGAGGTGTACGAGCGCTACTACAACGTGGTCGCCAACCCCATGCTGTGGTTCATCCAGCACTACCTGTGGGACCTCTCGAACGTGCCGGACATCCGGGACGAGGAGCTCGCGGCATGGAGCGAGGGCTACCTGGTGGCCAACGACATCTTCGCCGACGCCGTCGTGGATGCCCTGGCGACCAGCCCCGACGCCGTCGTGATGATCCACGACTACCACCTCTACACCACCCCGGCATCCATACGCGGGCGGGCGCCCGGGGCATTCCTGCACTTCTTCGTGCACATCCCCTGGCCGCAGCCCGACTACTGGCGCGTGCTGCCGCCGCACATCCGCGACGCCATCATCGCCGGGCTGCTCTCGTGCGACATCGTGGCCTTCCACACCCAGCGCTACGCGCGCAACTTCCTGCTCTCGTGCGAGGACCTGCTGGGGCTCGAGGTGGACTACGCGAACCTCACCGTGCGCTACCGCGATCGCACGGTGGCGGTGCGGCACTACCCGATCTCCATCGACGCCGACGGCTTCAGCGCGCTGGCCACGTCCGAGTCGGTGGCCGCCGAGGAGGCCACCTTCCTGCGCCGCCGGCGCCGGCACCTCATCGCCCGGGTCGATCGCACGGACCTCTCGAAGAACATCCTGCGGGGCTTCACGGCGTTCGATGTGTTCCTCGACCGGCACCCCGAGTTCCACGAGGACATCACCTTCTTCGCGATGCTGCAGCCCTCGCGCCAGGACGTGCCCGAGTACGTGGAGTACGTGGAGCGCATCACCGAGCTCGTGAGCCGCATCAACACCAAGCACGGCAACACCGACTGGATGCCCATCGACCTGCGCTTCGAGAACAACCTGCCGCTGGCGGTGGCCGCCTACAAGCACTTCGACGTGATGCTCGTGAACTCCATCTTCGACGGCATGAACCTCGTCGCGAAGGAGTCGATGCTTGTGAACGAGCGCGACGGCGTGCTGATCCTCTCCGAGAACGTCGGGGCGGTGGAGGAGATCGGCGCGTACTCGCTCGTGATCAATCCCTTCGACGTAGAGGCGCAGGTCGAGGCCCTGCACCAGGCCCTCAGCATGCCGCGGGCCGAGCGGCGCGCGCGGGGCGATGCCATCCGCAAGGTGATCAACGAGAACGACATCGCGCGCTGGCTTCAGGCCCAGGTGGCCGACATCGAGCACATCCGTGGCAGGGCGGTGCTGCCGCCCCACGGGGACGGCTGATTGCGTCACGCCGGGGTGGTGCCGGACCGGGTTGGCCCCCCCGCTCCCCGGGCCTCCGCTAGCCTCGCTGCCGCTATGGGGCGCTCTCTCACCACTCCGCGGGAGCAGATCGCGTGCGGCTGAGCTCCACGACCCCCTTGGGGCGGGCCATCACCGCCATCGCGGGCATCGCCGTGGCAGGGGCCAGCGCCGTCGGCGCCGGGGCCGCGCAGGGCGCGGTGACCATCGGTGGCTGGGGGCAGATCTACGCCGACATGGGCGGCGGCGCCATCGCGTGGGCCGACGCCCAGCCCGCGAAGACCACGACCTTCACCTACTGGCGCGTGGACGCCGCGCATGCCCGGGTGACCAGCCGGGGCATCAGCGGCGACACCGAGCCCGTGGCCGTGCGCACCAGCGCGGGGCCGCTCACCGGGGTGGACATCCGCATGGCCGGACCGCAGCGTGCGTTCACGCTCACGGCATCGGGGTCGGCCTTCGCGGGTCCGGTCATCTGGTGCTGCACCCCCGAGGACCTCGAGGTGGTGGTGTCCAGCGACGGCGACGGCGCGGCGGCGCATCCGTTCGGCGTCGGCATGGACGGCACCCGGGTGCGGTGGATCGCCGGCGGCCCCGGCGGCGCGTTCCTGGGCTCGGGCGACGCGGTGGAGAGCGCCGAGCGCGTGACGTCGGCGGGCATTGCCGGCAACCCCGGCCCCGGGCTGGCATCGGTGGCCCAGGGCATCGCGGCCTGGGCCGACGTCGGGGGGTCATCCGTGCGCATCGGCGTGCCATCCGACGCCGGGGTGACGGGAGTCCGCGAGGTGCCCCAGGGCGGCCGCGTGGAGCAGGTTCGCGCCGTGCCCGGATTCGTGGTGGCCGTGGTGCGGGCGGGCGGCTGGCGCGTGACGCGCACCGACGCCGCGTCCGGAGCGGTCACGGTGGTGTGGAAGGGCGCGGCGCGACCGCAGATCGGCGCGGGCGGCAAGGCCATCGCCATCGGCGCGGGTCGCGCGGTGCTCACCAGCCGCGCAGGTGCGGCGAAGAGGGTGGGCGACGCCAAGGGACAGGTCGCCGCAGTCGCCACCGATGGATCGCGCGTGGCGGTGTTCGAGCGGGTATCACGCAAGGCGAAGGTCGGGAAGGCCACGAAGACGGTGCGCACCACCGCGGTGCGCATCGTGGGGAGGGTGCGATGAGGACCTGGCGCATGCTCGCAGGGGTCGCAGCAGTGGCAACGGCGGCCGCCGTTGCCGTGCCCGCCTCGGGGGCCCAGCTGGCCTTGCAGGATGATCAACTGCACAACCTCTCGGGCCCGGCGCTCGACCAGCGCCTCGAACTGCTCCAGTCGACGGGAACCAAGGTGTCGCGCGTTGACATCATCTGGCGTTCGGTCGCGAAGACGCGACCGGGGGAGCCCATCGACCCGGCTGACCCCGCATACGACTGGTCGCGCTACGACCAGATCCTGAAGGGACTCATCGCGCGCGACATCACCCCGATGATCACCTTCTACTGGACGCCCGAGTGGGCATCGCGCACCGGCCAGTCGAACGCCGCGCCGCGGGTGGCCGACGCCGCGTCGTTCGCCACCGCCATCGCCCGCCGCTACAACGGCACCTGGCCCGACGGCTCAGGGGGCACCCTGCCCATGGTGAAGCGCATCGAGATCTGGAACGAGCCCAACATCGGCACCTTCTGGTTCCCGCAGTGCCGCAGGCAGGGCGGGCGCTACGTGATGGAGTCGGCGCGCCAGTACTCCGCGCTGGTGGCCGCGGCCTACCCGCAGGTCAAGGCGGTCCACCCCAGCTCCATCGTCACCGGCGGTGTCACCGGCCCGGTGGGCGGATCGGTGTGCGACAAGGCCAACTCCTCCGTGGGCACCATCACCTTCGCCGAGGAGATGATCCGGCAGAAGGTGCCGATCGATGCCTGGAGCATGCACCTCTACCCCATTGGTTCACCGCTGCAGGCCTACTTCGTGCCGTCGTGGAAGACCATCCCGCAGATCACGCGGCTGGTGGATAGGCTGAAGCCCGGTGCGCCCATCTACGTGACGGAAACCGGCTATCACACGTCGTACAACCGCTACCACCGCTACTTCGTCAGCGAGACCCAGCAGGCCGCGTGGGTGGGCGAGACCATGCAGGCCGCCAACCAGTACCCGCGGGTCGAGGTTGCCGTCTGGTTCAACCTCCAGGACAACCCCTTCTGGACCGGGGGACTGATGCGCATGAACGGCACCAAGAAGCCGGCCTGGGCGCAGTTCACCGCGCAGGCGGGCGCCACGTCGCGCCCGGCCACCTGGGCTCCATGAACGCGGGCGGCCGCAGCGACGACAGGCTGGATGACGTCCGCGCGTACTACGACCGCATCGCCCCGCGACTGCGCGCGGTGGAGCAGCAGAACTGGCACCTGCAGGGCCGCATCTCCTGCGTGCTCGCCACCATCGACCGCTACGGGCCCGGGCCCGGCGGGCGCGTGCTCGACGTCGGCTGCGGCGGGGGGTTCCTGCTCGAGGAGCTCGCGGGGCGCGGCTACACGGGGGTCGGCATCGACCTCTCGCCCGAGTCGGTGGAGATCGCCAACTCCCGGCTCGCGGACCTCGGCGGCGGCGGTCGGCTGCGCGCGGACGTGGGCAGCGCCTACGAGCCGCCCGATGGCCCGTTCGACCTGGTGTGCCTCACCGACGTGCTCGAGCACCTGGAGGACCCGCGGGGCTGCCTGAAGGCCCTGCGCGAGCAGATGGCACCGGGCTCGCTGCTGGTCATCTCCACCCCCAACCGGCGCAGCCTGCCCGGTGCACGGCGCTGGCTCGCCGAGAAGGGCGTGCCCGGCATCCACCTGAGCCTCGCCCCCATCGACAACTGGCAGACATGGGTTGACCTCGAGTCGCACGCCGCCGCCGCGGGCATGGTGCCCGTGAGCAAGCGCGGCATCTTCTTCCGGCCGGGTGGCAGGGTCGGATCGCAGATCGGACGCGTGTACCGCTACGACCGGGTGCGCGACCTCGAGCGGCGGGCGTCCGGGACCCCGCTCGGGCGGTTCGGCTTTTACATCGTCCTGGGCTTCCGGCCGCTGCCCTGATGCCCGACCGGGGGCGTCGCGGCATCATCGCGGGCGGCATCGTGGTGCTGGTGCTCGTGGCGTTCTCGGTGTTCGTGCTGCCGTTCGCGTTCACCACGCCCCCGCCCATCATCACGCGCTTCGTCGCCACCCGCGCGTTCAGTCCCGGCAGCGAGGCGGGCCGGTCCATCGGCACGGTGGCCATACGCCTCAGCGAGCCCAGCAATGTGTCGATCACGATCAAGGACCCCTCGACGGGCACGATCGTGGCGCGTCTCGTCGACGGCGACGACCCGGTGCGCACCACGACCCTCGCGGTGCGCTGGGACGGCACCGACCTCGACGGCAAGCGGGTGCCCGACGGCACTTACGCCATCGACCTCGAGGCCCGGGCCGGCGAGAAGAAGTTCTCGAAGAGCCGCAGGGTGG
The DNA here is from genome assembly GCA_016870155.1 of Actinomycetota bacterium. Lineage (GTDB taxonomy): Bacteria > Actinomycetota > Thermoleophilia > Miltoncostaeales > Miltoncostaeaceae > SYFI01. The sequence continues at coordinate 118,671 of VGCE01000005.1, forward strand.
TGGTCGACACCACTGCGCCCTCCCCTGAGGTGACCGTCACCTCCACGCCCACCGCGTGCGTGACCGAGGTGAGCGCGCCGGGCGAGGCGGCCGAGGTCACCTTCGCGGCCCCCAACGCCGGGGTCACGCAGAAGCCACGGGCCCTCGCACCGCGCGGTAGCACCACCTGGACATGGAACGGTCGCGGCACGAGCGGTGCGCTCGTGCCGCCCGGCATCCAGGTGATCCAGGTGACCAGCGAGGACGACCGCGGCAACCGCGACTCGGTGGCGCGCACCTGCTGGGTGTCGCACCTGGCGGCCCGGGCTGTGCCCGGGCGCCCGGCAGCAGGCGGCCAGGTGGGCGTGGTGGTGGAGGGGCAGCGTGACCCCGAGGTGACCCTCGCCCTGCGACGGCGCCTGGGCAGCCCCGGCGGTGCCGCGGGAGTGCGGGTGCTCGGAGACCCGGTGGGCGAGCCGGTCACCGGGCCGGCGTCCACCGCGCGCATCACGATTCCCGCCGGGCAGGCGCCAGCCGGCCTGTGGCTGCTCGCCGCCACCGACGACGCCCACCAGGCACTCATCGGATTCCGGGGCGAGGGATGAGCACCGAGGCCATCCGCTTCGCCGCGGCCATCATCGCGGCTGTCGGCCTGGTGCTGATGCTCACGCCCACCCCGCTTGCCGAGGTCGTGCGCCTGCCCGATCGCGGGCGCCGCCTGGCCGGGCTCGCGGTGCTGCTCATCGGCTGGGTGGTGATGGCCGGCACCCTCGTGCCCGACGGCGTGTCCGACCGACTGTCCACGCCGGTGGGTCTCGTAGCCGGCATCGTGGGCGTGCTGGTGGCGCTCGCGGTGCTCATGGCGCTGGGCTGGCTGGTGGCCAAGCGCCCGTGGGTATGGTTCCTGCTGCTGGGCCTGGCCCTGCCCGTGCGGATTCCCCTCACGCTCGGCGGCGAGAGCGCCAACCTGCTGCTGCCGCTCTACGGCGTGATCGTCCTGGGAATCGCGGTGCTCTGGTGGATGGAGCGCCAGGGCACGCGCGAGCGCCTATGGCCGTCGTCGGTACTCGACCTGCCCTTGATGCTGTTCGTCGGCTTCACGCTGGTATCGCTGCTGTGGTCATCCGACGTGCCCGAGGGCGCGGTGAAGGCCACGTTCTTCTGGATCCCCTTCGTGCTGCTGTACCTCATCGTGGTGGCCATCTGGCGCCAGGGCAAGGCCCTGGTGAGCCTCGCAATCACCACCATGGCCATGGCCGTGCCGGTCGCCGTGCTCGCGCTGGGCCAGTACGCCTCGGGCGACATCCTGTGGAACCACCGGCTCATGCAGTCGAACGTCTACAGCCGGTTCTTCCGGGTCAACTCGATCTTCTACGACCCGAACATCCTGGGCCGGTACCTGGCGCTGGCGCTGCTCATCACGGTTGCGGTGGCGTGGATGAAGCGCGGCAGCACGCGCACGCTGGTCACCTGCGGGGCGGCGGCCGCCATCTACTCGGCGGCGCTGGTCGTCACCTTCTCGCGCAGCACCGCGCTCATGCTCATGGTGGGCCTGTTCATCATGGCCCTGCGCATGTTCGGCTGGCGGCGCACGGTGCTGGTGGCGGTGATCATGGCCGTGGCGGGAAGCGCGGCGGCGCTCGCCGGATCAAGCCAGGTGAGGGCGGCGCTCACGTCCACCGAGCGGCTCGAGAAGGTGAGCGAGGGGCGGTTCGACCTGGTGGGTGGCGGCGTGGACATCTTCCGGGAGCACCCCGTGGCCGGCGGGGGCCTGGGGTCATTCGCCACCGACTACGCCAACCTGCTCTCCGGGAAGGAGCTGCGAAAGACGCGCGTGGTCATCTCGCACAACGCACCGGTGACGATCCTCAGCGAGGAGGGCGCCATCGGGTTCGCGCTCTTCGTGTGGCTCTGCGTGATCGCCGTGATCATCGGCATCCGGGCCACACGCGACCGCGACGAGGACGTCGGCGTGCCGTCGGCCACCATGCTCGCCGCGCTCGTGGGCATCTTCGTGCACGCGCTCCTTTACTCGGCGCTGTTCGAGGACCCCTATACGTGGGTGCTCGCCGCAGGGCTGGTGGCGTCGGCCGCCATCGCCCCGCGCGGCGGCGGGGGTGCAGGGGGCCACCCGTGAGCGCGCGGCCGCTTCGGGTGATGTGCCTGTCCAACATGTACCCGGGGCCGGGGGCACCCGACTACGGGGCGTTCATCGAGCGCATGTGCGATTCGATGGAGCAGCGCGGCGTGGAGGTGCACCGGGTGGTCATCCGCACGCGCTCGTCGGGGCGCCTGCGCACGCCGCTCAAGTACGCCGGGCTCACGGCGAGGGCCCTCGTGGCGAGCCTCCGCGCCGACGTGATCTGGGCCCACTACCTGTTCCCCACTGGGCTCATCGCCGCCATCGCCGGATCAGCCGCACGCACCCCGTGGGTGATCACCGCGCACGGCGGCGATGTGGCAAATCTCTCGAACGGCATGGTCCGACGGCTCAGCGGGCCGCCCGCGCACGCGGCCACGGCGGTGATCGCCGTGAGCGAGTGGCTGGGCGGGCGCATGTACGCCGAGGGTCTTCGCCCGGAGCGCGTGGAGGTGGCCAGCATGGGGGTGGACGCCCGGCGGTTCGCCATCGGCGACCGCGGCGCGGCACGTGAGCGGCTGGGGCTGCCGCCCGATGCGCCCGTGGTGCTCGCGGTGGGCGGCCTCAGCGCACGCAAGAACCCGCTGGGCCTCATGCGCGCCTTCGCCATTCTGCGGGGCGAGATGCCGGACGCCCGGCTGGCCTTCGTGGGCTCGGGCCCGCTTGCGGGCGCCGTGGATGCCCAGGCCCGCCGGATGGGCCTGGATGACGTGGTGATTCGCACGGGCCTGGTGCCCAACGCCGCGGTGACCGACTGGATGACCGCCTGCGATGTGGTCGCGCTCGTGAGCCTGGTGGAGCCGCTGGGCGTGGCGGCGCTCGAGGCCATGGCCAGCGGGCGCCCCGTGGTGGGCACCGAGGTGGGCGGCCTGAAGGAGGTCGTGCCGGACGGCCTGGCGGGCCTCATCGTGGATCCCCACGACGATGCGGCCATCGCCGCGGCGCTCGCGCGCATGATCATCGCGCCACCCGACCCCTCGACGTGCCGCGAGGCGGCCCTTGCCCACTCGCTCGACGTCGAGACCGACCACGTGCTGGAGGTGCTCGCGGCAGCCGCCCGCGCGTGACCCCCTGGAAAGGGGGGACGATGGGGTGTTGCTACCGTGGGGCGAGATGTCGCTTGGTTCCGCCACCCGGCCGAGCGGGGCCTCCGGGGGCCTCGGCCTGCGCGCCGGGATCCTCATGCTGCTCGCCGCGGCCGCCGCCGGCGCGCTCGCCGTATTCGCGCCCATCCCCGGGGTGGTGCTGGCCGTGGTGCTGCTCGGCGCGGTGCTGCTGGGAAGCACCTCGCTGCCGTCGCTCGGCCGGGTGGCCGTGCTGGTGGCGATGGTGGCCGCGATCATCGGGCCCAACCTCGCGGTGCCGGGGGCCCAGGAGGCCTTCGCGTTCCGGTTCGTCGCCGGCCTGATCATCGTTGGCATCGGCGTGTGGCTGGTGATGGGGCGTGGCCTGCCGGTGCCCTACGGCCTCGGCTGGCCGGTGGCGATCGCAGCCACGTGGGTGGGGTGGGCGCTCGTCACCACGCTGTGGGCCATCTCGTCCACCGATGCCATCCGCTGGTCGATCTTCCTGTTCATGATGAGCGGGCTGATGCTGGCGATCCCCGTGGCCGCGTCCACGAAGCGCCGGCTCGCGTGGTTCCTCGGAGCACTGGGCATCACCTTCGTGCTCGCGGTGCTGGTGGCCTTCGCAGAGATCGCCACGGGGGTGCGGCTGCCCACCAGCGCGCTGGCCGAGCGCGTGGGCGCCTTCGCCGCCACGTCGTTCTTCGGCAACCAGAACAACTTCGCCACCTACCTGGCGCTCACGCTGCCCTACCTCGTGGTGCTGCCGGTGATCGCGCGCGATGTGCGCCTGAGGGTGCTCGGCGTGGCCGGCGCGGTGGTGTCCATCGCGCTCATCCTCTTCAGCGGGTCGAAGGCGAACCTCATCGCCGCCGGCATCATCCTCGTCGGCATGCTCGTGGTGATGGCCACCGAGCCCGCCATGCGCCGGGCGTTCATCGCGGCCGTCGCGGTGGTGGCGATCGCCCTGGCGCTGATCATCCCGTCGCTGTTCGGGGCGGGCATCGTGCCGCTGCCCGAGCAGGCCGTGGCCAAGCTCGACTTCGGCACCCTGCAGGCGCAGGTTCAGAGCGGATCGGGCTCGGGCGCGGTGCGCAGCTCGCTGCTGGGCACGGGAGTGGACCTCGCGGTGCAGAGCGGCGGCGCCGGCGTGGGCGCGGGCAACGCCGAGGTGGCGGTGCGCGAGAAGCAGGGCTACGAGGGCGTGGCCAACCTGCACAACTGGACCCTCGAGGTGCTGGTGGACACCGGCGTGATCGGCCTGGTGCTGTTCGGCCTGCTTTACGTGTACATGCTCGTGGGCAACCTGCGCGTGGCACGGCGCACCCACGACCCGTGGCTGCGCTACATGGGCCTTGCCGGATCGCTGGCGCTGCTCGGGTTCATCGTGGGCAGCCTCGGGCCATCCACGGCAATCCACTTCGCTCCGATGTGGATCACCTTCGGCCTCTGCCTCACCACGATCGTGCTGGCCCGCCGCGGCGGACCCGACGGGATGGCCCCATGAGGGTCCTCATGATCAGCCACATGTACCCCAGCCCGGTCAACCCGACCGGCGGCATCTTCGTGCACGAGCAGGTGAGGGCCCTCATCGACCGCGGGCATGAGGTGCGCGTGGTGTCGCCCAAGGGGTGGGCGCCGCCGGGGCTCGGGCGCTGGAAGGCCTACCGCGACGTGGTGCCGGAGGACACCCTGGACGGCGTGGTGGTGCACTACCCGCGCAAGCTCACGCTGCCCGGCGGGCGGCTGGGGCACCGCAACGCCGATGCCTTCCTCGCGGGAATCCGCCGCACCGTGCGACGCATCCACCACGACTGGCCGTTTGACGTGATCCACGCCCACATGATGGTCCCCGACGGCTGGGCGGCCGCGCGCATGGCCCGCGAGCTGGGCGTGCCGGCCGTGGGCACGGCGCACCGGGCCGACGTGCTCGACGTGCCCGCCGAGGGCCGGCTGTCGCGCATGCGGGTGGCCGAGGCCATCCAGGAGCTCGACGCGGTGATCACCGTCAGCCGCGCCATCGGCGACGCCGCGGATGCCATCGCGCGCCCGCGGCGGCCCATCACGGTGGTGCCCAACGGGGCGGATGCCGAGGTGTTCCTGCCCCGCGATGCGGCCGGCGCGCGCGAGCGCCTGGGCATCCCGGATGATGGCCCGGTGGTGTCGTACGTGGGCAAGCTGGTGCCTCGCAAGGGCGTGGACACCCTCATCGAGAGCATGGGCCTGCTGCAGGTCCGGGGCGGCGCGCCGCGCCTGGTGATGGCGGGCATCGGCGGGCTGCGCGAACCGCTGGAGCAGCGGGCCGCCCAGCTGGGCGTGGCCGATCGCATCACCTGGCTGGGCAAGGTGCCGCACCACGACGTGGGCTGGGTCATGTCCACGGGAGACGTGTTCGTGCTGCCGTCGCTGTCCGAGGGCCTGCCCACCGTGGTGTGCGAGGCCATGGCCTGCGGGCTGCCCGTGGTGGCCACCGCCGTGGACGGCACCCCCGAGATCGTGGACGACCCCGCCACGGGCCTGCTGGTGCGCCCGCACGACGCCGAGGGGCTGGCCGACGCCCTGGCGCGGGTGCTGGGCGACGCCCCGCTGCGCGCCGCCATGGGGGCGGAGGCCCTGCGGCGCTCGGAGGCCGACTACACCTGGGCGGCCAACGCGGCGCGCATGGAGGCCGTGTACGAGATGGTGATCAGGGGATGACCGCGCCCGGTGACGCGGTGGCCGTGGTGCTGCAGGCATCCGGCCCCAACGCGCTCGGCATCATCCGCTCGCTCGCAGCCGAGGGCGTGCCGGTGATGGCCACCGACCCCGACCCGCGGGCCATGGGCCTGCGCTCGCGCCACGCGCGCAAGGTGGTGCTGCCCGACCCGGTGGACGACCCCTCGGCGTTCGTGGACGAGCTCGAGGTGCTCGGGCGATCGCTGCACATGCGAGGCGTGCTCTTCCCCACCCACGACGAGGCCATCGAGGCCATCGGCCCGCACGAGCAGCGGCTGGCCGAGTGGTTCGACATCCCGTGGTCGCCCTGGCCGCACCTGGCGCCATACCTCGACAAGTCGGCGCAGCACGCCGCCGCGCGGCGCATCGGGTTCCCCGTTCCCGCCACGGTGGAGCCCGCCGACGAAGCCGGCCTGGCCGCAGCCATCCCCGGCCTGAGGTTCCCGGTCATCCTCAAGCCCCGCGTCGATGCGGCCGGCTTCAAGCGCGCGTTCGGGCGCCAGGTGCTGGAGGCCGCCGATGCCGAGGGTCTGCGCACGCAGTGGCACCGCGCGGCCGCCCACCTGCCCCAGGTGTCGGAGGTCATCCCCGGCGGTGACGACTGCCTGTGGACCCTGGGGTCGTACCGCGATGCCCAGGGGCGCCCGCTGGCGTCGTTCACCGGGCACAAGCTGCGCCAGTGGCCACCCGGGTTCGGCACGGCGCGCGCCGCGGAGGCCTGGTGGGACCCGGGCCTTGCCAAGCGGTGCCATGCGCTGCTCGACGAGATGGGCTTCCACGGCATCTCGCAGGTGGAGGTCAAGCGCGACCCGCGCGATGGGCGCGACTACCTCATCGAGGTCAACCCGCGCTCATGGCTGTGGATCTCGCTGGCCACCGAGGCCGGCGTGAACATCCCGCTGGCCGCCTACCTCGACGCCGTGGGCCGACCGGCCACATGGCCCGAGGGACACCGCAGCGACATCCGCTGGGTGCTCTCGGCCAAGCACCTGCCCGCCAGCGCCGCCGAGGTGCGCCGTGGCCGGTGGGGCCGCAGCGCCGCCACCCGGAGCCTGCGCCCGCCGGTGGTGGACGGCGTGCTGTCGGTGAGCGACCCCGGCCCGGGCCTGGGCCAGGTGGGCCGCATCATCCGCGGGAAGGCCTCGTGAGCCCCCTGCGCGTGCGCATCACGGGGTGCCGGGCGGCGTTCCTGCCGCGGGCACGGTGGGTGCTCGAGACGCTCGCCGAGGGCCTCGGTCGCGAGGTGGAGTTCGTGGACGACGGCAGCGATGCGGCCGTGGAGATCACGTACGCGCCCGAACCCCCTGACGAGGGCGCATGGATTCCCATGCAGCACGACGCCCAGGAGTTCTTCGAGGGCCAGGACGCCTTCCCCGGCGAATCCGTGCACCGCGCGGGAGACCTCACGCTGCTCTTCCCGCCGGCCGCATCCGACGAGCCGATCCCCGGCGACATCGTGGCCTCGGCGTTCTACCTGCTGGCGCGTTGGGATGAGTACCGCGTGGCCGACCGCGACCGCTTCGGGCGCCTGCCCTTCGCCCGCAGCGCGTTCACGGCCATCGGGGGGCTCGACATCGAGGACCCGGCGGTGGAGGGCTACCTCGCCGCCCTGCGCACGGTTCTCGGCATTCCCGCCCCCGGATCCTGGACCGTGTTCCTCACCCACGACATCGACCGCATCCGCAAGCGCACGCCGCGCGGCATCGCGCGTTCGGTGAAGCGCCGGCGCCACCACGCCGTGCGCGACCTTGCAGGGCACGACCCCTGGGACAACGTGCCGGATCTCCTCGAGACCACCTGGCGGCGCGGCCTGAGGTCGACGGTGTTCCTCATCGGGCGCAACCGGCACCGGCTCGACGGCACCCCCCGGCGCACCTACGAGCGCGAGCGGCGCAACCTCGCTGCCGCCGTTCACGCCGCCGGGTCCGAGGTGGCGCTGCACGGGGCGTTCGCATCGTCCGAGTCGCTCGAGGCGCTGGAAGACGAGCTCGCAGTGCTGCGCGGTGAGGCCGGGCCCGTGCAGGGCGTGCGGTTCCACTACCTGCGCTTTCGCTACCACGACACGCCCCTGCGCGCGGAGCAGGCCGGTCTGCGCTACGACGCCAGCCTGGGATTCAGCGAGCGCCCGGGGTTCGCCGCCGGCTACGCGCGGCCCTTCCGGCCGTGGATCGTGGGCGAGGAACGCGCGGCGCGCATCACCCTGGTGCCGCTCGCCGTGATGGACACCACCCTGCACTCGCACCTGGGCCTCTCGGCCGACCAGGCCCGCGACCGGGCCCTCGCGGTGCTGGACGTCGTGCGGCGCGTGGGCGGCGCCGCGGCCCTGCTGTGGCACAACACCTACCTGGCCGACGAGCGCGCGCCGGGCTACGACCGGCTGTGGGAGCAGCTGCTCGACGACCTGCAGGAACGCGGCGCATCGCTCGGCCCCATCGCCCCGCCCGAGGCCCCGGAGGGCGCCCGGCTGGACGGCCGGCGCATCGTGCACCTCACCACGGTGCACCGCCCCCGCGACGTGCGCATCTTCCACAAGGAGGCCCGCGCACTGGCCGCGGCCGGCGCCAGCTCATCGGTGCTGGGGCTCGAGCACCCGGTGCCCCGCTCGCGCCGCGCTGCCGCCGGGTGGGAGCTCGCGCGCCGGGCCAGCGCGCTCGAGGCCGACGCCTACCACGTGCACGACCCCGAGCTGCTGCCCCAGGCGCTATGGCTGCAGCGCACCACGGGGCGACCGGTCATCTATGACGCCCACGAGTACCTGGGCGAGACCGCCCGCACCAAGCGGTGGATCCCCGGCCCGCTGCGCCTGCCCGTGGCCGCCATCGCGGCGGGTGCCGAGAAGGCCGCGGGCAGGCGCCTCGGCGGAGTGGTGGCGGCCAACGAGGACCTCGCCGCGCGCTTCGCCGCGGCGGGCTGCCGGTCGGTGAGCGTGGCCAACAGCCCGTTCGCATCGGAGTTCACCGGGGCCGGTGAGCCCGAGGGCGGCATCGTCCTGTACGTGGGCGGACTCGGCCCGCTGCGCGGGCTGCCGCTGATGCTCGAGGCCTTCCCCCAGGTGGGCGTGCCCGGGGCGCGCCTGCTGCTGGCGGGCCCCGGAGACCCGGGCGAGCTGCCGGGTGGCGTGGAGCACCTGGGCGTCGTGGACCACTCCGAGGTGCCCGGGCTGCTCGAGCGCGCATCGGTGGCGTGGATCCCCCTGCGCCGGCACGGCAACTACGACCGCGCCGTGCCCACGAAGCTCGTGGAGGCCATGGCCATGGGGCGGCCCGTGGTGGCCAGCGACCTGCCGCGCATGGCGGCCATCGTCAGGTCGACCGGCTGCGGCATCGTGGTGGCGCACGACGACCCCGCGGCCCACGCGGCGGCCATCGGCGATCTGCTCGAGCACCCCGATCGCGCACGCGAGATGGGCGAGGCCGGGCGGCGGGCGTTCATCGACGGGCTCACCTTCGAGCGCGAGGCCCGTGCGCTCACGTCGTTCTACGCCGAGGTGCTCGCCTAGTGGCGCGCGTGCTCTACGTGTCGCAGTACTTCGTGAGCGGAGACCAGCCCGGTGGCGTGCGCCACTGGCAGCACTGCCGGGCGCTCGCGCGCGCCGGGCACGAGGTGACGGTGGTGACCTCGTACGTGCAGCACAAGGAGCGGACGATCCCCGAGCAGTACCGCGGCCGGCGCATCGTGCGCACCGAGGAGGACGGCCTCGACGTGGTGCGCACCTACTCCACGCCCGGGTACGGCCCCGACCTGCGCTCGCGTCTTTCGAACTACGGCACCTTCGCCCTGTGGTCGCTCATCGCCGAGCTGCGCCTGCCGCGCCCCGACGTGGTGGTGGCATCCTCGCCCTCGCTGCCCGCCGCCGCGGCCGCGGCCGGCGTGGCCACGGGGCGGCGCTCGAGGTTCCTGCTCGAGGTACGCGACCTCTGGCCCGACTCCGCCGTGGCCATGGGCCTGGTAACCAACCCGCGCGTCATCGGCGCGGCGCGGCGCATGGAGCACTACTGCTACCGGCGCGCCGACCGCATCGTGGCCCTCACCGAGGGCATCCGCGAGGGCGTGGTGGCATCGGGCGTGGTGCCCGCGGGACGGGTGAGCCTCATCACCAACGGCGTGGACCTCGACGTGGTGCCCGACCCGGCCGAGCCTGCGCGCCTGACGGTGGCCGACGACGCCTTCGTCGCGATGTTCGTGGGCGCGCACGGCACCTACTCGTCGCTCGAGACCGTGCTGGCGGCGGCCGACCTTCTGCGCGGCGAGCCCGGCATGCAGGTGGTGCTGGTGGGCGGCGGCGATAGGAAGCCGGCCCTCGTGGGGCAGGCCGCGGCGCTCGACCTGCCCAACGTGAGCTTCGTCGACCCGGTGCCCAAGCGGCAGGTGCCGGCCTACCTGGCGCGCGCCGGCCTCTGCCTGCTGCCATACCAGGACCGGCAGCTGTTCGCGGGGGCGCTTCCCAACAAGGTGTTCGACTACCTGGCCGCGTCGCGACCGATCCTCGCCGCGGCTCCCGTGGGCGAGCTCACGCGGCTCGTGGACCACGCCGCCTGCGGGTGGAACGTGCCGCCGGAGGATCCCCCGGCGATGGCCGACGCCATACGCCGTGCCGCCGCCGATCCGGCCGCGGCACGCGCCCGTGGCGAGGCCGGGCGCGCCTATGCCCTCGGGCACTACGACCGCGCGGCGCTGACGGCGCGCTTCGTGGCGCTGGTGGACGACCTGGCGGCGGGCGCCAGGTGACGCCGGGCGCCACCCCGCTCCGCTACCGTGGGCTGGACGTGCAGGACACCGTGCCCCACACCGAGGCCGGCGCGCCGCCGCGAACGCAGCCGGTGGGCGGCGCCGCCAAGCGCGCCTTCGACCTCGCCGTGGCGATCCCCGCCACCCTCGCGCTCGCACCGGTGATGGCCGGGCTGGCCGCTTGGGTGCGCATCGATTCGCCCGGGCCCGCAGTGTTCCGCCAGCGGCGCGCCGGAGCATTCGGGCGCCCCTTCACCTGCCTGAAGTTCCGCTCCATGGTGGACGGCGCCGAGCGCGAGGGCGCCGGGCTCAGGGTGACCGAGGGCGACGACCGCATCACCCGCGCCGGTCGCGTGCTGCGCCGCCTCTCGCTCGACGAGCTGCCGCAGCTGATCAACGTGATCCGCGGCGACATGAGCATCGTCGGGCCGCGTCCCACCGTGCCGTCGCAGATCGCCCATTACAACGCCGTGCAGCGCCGGCGCCTGCTGGCCCGCCCGGGCATGACGGGCCTCGCGCAGGTGCGCGGCCGCGCGAGCATCCCCTGGTCGCAGCGCATCGCGCTCGACGTGGAGTATGTGGACACCTGGTCGATGGCCCTCGACCTGCGCATCATCGCCGACACCGTGCGCGTGGTGCTGCGCGGCGAGGACCAGTACCGCGACGAGCAGGGCGGGTTCGACCTGGCGGGGCCGGCCGGTGGCTGACCACCCGTCGGTGCTCCTCACCTGCGCGGGCCAGCGCGTGGACATCGTCCGCGCGTTCCGCGACGCCCTGGCGCGCCGCGGCGAGGGCGGCCAGGTGGTCGTGAGCGATCTCGACCCGCTCTCGCCGTCGCTGGTGTCCGCCGACGTGGTGGTGCAGCTGCCGGCCGTGGACGATCCGGGCTACGGCCAGGCAGTGGCCGACGTGGTCCACGCGCACGACGTGGGCGCGGTGCTGCCGCTCACCGACCTCGATCCGGTCATCCTCGCCCAGGCGGCGCCCCTTGTGCGCCACGCCGGCGGGCAGGTGTTCCTGCCCGCGCCCGAGGTGGCCGCGGCCTGCCAGGACAAGTGGCTGTGCCACGAGGCCCTCGAGGGCGCCGGCCTGCCCTCGCCCCCCACCTGGCCCGTGGACGGCACCGACCGCGACGCCCTGCCGTACCCGATCATGATCAAGCCGTGCATCGGGTTCGCCGGCCGGTGGATCCACCGCTGCGACGACCGCGAGGAGCTCGACTTCTTCCTCTCGCGCACCCCCGTGGCCAGCGTGCTGCAGCGGGCGCTGCCGGGCGAGGAGTTCAGCATCGACTGCCTGGCGTCGCTCGACGCCCGCGCCATCGGGGCGATCCCCCGGGCGATGTACCAGAGCAAGGGCGGCGAGCAGATCAAGGGCGAGACCCTCGACGACCCGCAGTTGGTCGACCTTGCCGTGGCGGTGATCGAGGGCATCGGCCTCGTCGGCGCCTGCACCATCCAGTGCTTCCGCGACGGTGACCGCATCCTGGGCGTCACCGACATCAACACGCGCTTCGGCGGGGGCTTCCCGCTCCCCCTGGCCGCGGGCGGCGACTACCCGTTCCTCATCCTGGTGATGGCCGCCGGGGAGGACGTCGCGCCCCAACTCGGAACTCACAGGGCGGGCGTCGTGATGACACGCTTCTTGTCGGAGCACATACTCGTGCGCGACGGGAACGGGCTCACGGCCGTGGATGGCCACGAAGAGGCGGTGAGCGGTGGCATCTGAGCGCGAGATCACCCTGGGAGACATCTGGCGCGCCATCTGGCGCGGCAAGTGGATCGTGGTGGGCACCACCGTGCTGGCCGCGCTCATCGCGTTCGCCATCACCTTCACGTCCGGCACCACCTACACGGCATCGTCGAAGGTGTACCTGGGACAGGCCACCACCATGATGGGCAACCTGGCCTCCACCCCGGGAACCAACCCGCTCACGGCCGCGACGATGCTGCAGGGCGACGCCGTGGTGGGCGCCGTGGCCAAGCAGACCGGCCTCACGCCGTCCACCGTGCGGGCGCGCACCGACATCGCCGTGCCGCGCGCACCGGGCACGGTCACCACCAACCAGCCGGCCATCGCCACCATCACCGCCACCATGGCCGACCGCGACGCGGCGATCCGCCTGGCCAACGCCTACGCCGACGCCGCGCTGGCCGGTGCCAGCGGCGGGTACGAGGCCGTCAGCACCACGCTCGAGCGCCAGGTGCGCCAGTTGCGCGCCGAGGAGGTGCGCCTCGCGGCCGCCGCGCGCCGTCGGCCCGGCGCCGATCTGCTCACGCAGCTGAACGACGTGCGCGAGGTGCTCACCACCTCCGAGCTGCAGCTCGCCCGCGTGCAGCAGATCGAGGCCCCGTCGATCGTCACGCTCGCCACCGGGGCGGCGTCGTCGGGCAGCACCACCAACCGCGTGCGCACCACGATCCTCGGCGCCATCATCGGATTCCTCATCGGCATCGTCATCGCGCTGGCCACCAGCGGCGGCATCCGCCGCGAGCCGGGCGCCGCGTAGCCGGGCGGCACCCGCGTGAGGCTCATACCGCGCTCGCAAACGGCCATCGCCTGGACCATCTCGGGCGTGTTCCTGGCCATCGCGCTCGTGCTTGTGGCGTACACGGTGGTCACCGGCGGGTTCGATGACGGCGATCAGCTGGGCACCGCGGAGGGCTTCGAGCAGGCCCAGCGCCCCAGCGGGGCACTCGGCACCAACCGCTGGCCCGAATACGGCTACGACGCCCAGCGCACCCGGGCCAACCCCGACCTCGACCTCCCGCCGCCCTACCGCCGGGCGTGGAAGCAGGACCTCGGCTCGCTGCTGGAGTTTCCGCCGGTGGTGGATGACGGCCGGCTGTTCGTGGGCACCAACAAGCGGCGCGCCTATGCGCTCGATGTGGACACCGGCAAGATCCTGTGGTGGCGCAAGCTCACCGGGCGGTCCGCGGCGTCGCCCGCCATCGCCGGTGAGCTGGTGCTCTACACCACGATCAACGGCTACGTCGAGGCCATGCACCAGGACGACTCGCAGATCGCCTGGCGCCGCGACGTGGGCACCTCCACCGAATCGTCGCCGCTCATCATCGGCAGTCGCGCCTACGTGGGAACCCTCGGCGGGCTCGTGCTGTGCATGGACGTGCGCACCGGCAGGCTCATCTGGACCGCCCGGGCCACCGGCGAGGTGAAGGCGAGCCTCGTGCAGTCGGGCCGCCAGGTGATCGTGGGCGACTACGGCGGTCGCATCACCTCATTCTCGGCGAGCACCGGGCGCATCCGCTGGCGCACCACCAGCCCCGGCAGCCTGCTCGCCGGGGCGGGCGCCTTCTACGGCAACCCGGCCGCGGCCTATGGGCGCATCTACGCGAGCAACGTCAACCGGCGCATCATCTCGCTCAATTCCCGCGACGGATCGATCGCCTGGGTGCGCGTGGTGGGAGACTGGGCGTACTCGAGCCCGGCCGTGAACGACGAGACCGTGTACGTGGGCTCGTACGACGAGAAGCTCTACGCGCTCGACGCGATCACCGGCGGCGTGCGGTGGACCTTCGAGGCGGGCGAGCGAATCGCCGGGTCGGCCACGGTGATCGGCGACCTCGTGTGGTTCTCCACCATCGCGCGCCGCCCGCGCGACGGCCGCACCTTCGCCCTCGACGCGCGCTCTGGCGAGCGGGTGTTCACCTTCCCCGATGGGCGGTACACGCCTGCCACGGGCGTCGACGGCATGCTCCTGATCACAGGGGTGCGCACGGTCTACGGGATGAAGCCGACCGGATGAGCATCCGGCAGGTCGCCCGCGCGGCCGCCGTCGTCGCGCTCTTCGGGATCCTCTCCCGGATCCTCGGGTTCGTGCGCGAGATCGTGCTTGCGGGCGTATACGGCGCGACGGCCGACACCGACGCCCTGGTCAACGCCCTCTTCGTGGTGAACACCGTCGCGGCGGTGCTGCTGTACGTGCTCATCACGCTGATGATCCCCATCTTCCAGCAGGAGCGTGCCGAGCACGGGGCCACCAGCGCCTGGAGCCTCCTCTGGGCCATCACCGGCTGGATCGGCATGGGGCTCGTGGTGATCACCGGCCTGGTGGCGATCTTCCCCGAGTTCTTCATCTGGTTCTTCGACATGGGACCTGACCGCGCGGCCATCGCGAGCGAACTGCTGCGGGTGATGGCCCCGGCGCTGATGCTGCAGGGCTTCTCGGCCATGTTCACGGCGATCCTGCAGGTGCACGGCCGCTTTGCCGGGCCCGCCGCGGTGGGCGTGGCGTTCAACGCGGGAATCCTCGTGGGCGTCATCCTCGGGGCGAGCACGCTGGGAATCACCGCGGCCGCCTGGGGCGTCACCCTCGGCGCCGTGCTGCAGGTGGCGCTGCAGCTGCCGCAGTTCATCCGCGAGTCGAAGGCCGGCGGCGGGCTGCGCATGGCCTTCTCGCACCCGCGCCTCGGATCGGTGGCGGTGCTGGCCATCCCCGTGGCGGCGGCATCGGTGCTGCAGCAGGTGAACTCATTCACCGACAAGCTCTTCGCGTCATCGCTCGAGGCCGGCCGCAACGCCGCGCTGTCGTTCGCCAACGCCCTGGGGTCGGCCCCGCGCACCGTGCTGCTCTTTCCGCTGCTCGCACCGCTCTTTCCCCTCATCGCCCGGTTCTTCGCCGAGCAGCGCAGGGACGAGGGCGTGGATGCCTTCCGCCGTGCCGCGGGAATCCTCGCGCTGGTGTCCATCCCGCTGTCGATCCTCATGCTCATCGGCGCGAGCGAGATCTCCCAGGTGGCCTTCGGGCGCGGCAAGTGCGACACCGCCTGCGTCGGCGAGATCTCCGCGCCGCTGGCCTTCTACGGCATCGCGGTGTGGGGCAACTTCATCGGCTACCTGCTCAACCGCACGCTCTCGGCGGGCAACCACGCGCGCGAGATCATGGTGGCCACCATCTTCACGGTGGTGCTCACGATCGGCCTCGACCTGCTGTTCCTCGGCCCGCTCGAGCAGGCCGGCCTGGCCCTGGCCAGTGCCATCGCCGTGTACGTGAACGCCGGCATCACCCTGTGGCTCCTGCGCCGCCGCACCCCGCAGCTCTCGCTTCGCGCCCTGGCCACGCAGCAGGGACGCGTGCTGGCGGCGGGAATCGTGGCCGGCGCCGTGGCGCTCATCCCGGCGTTCCTCATGCCTGCGGACACCGGCACCTTCTGGGGGGCCTTCGCCTGGCTGGCGGTCGTCTCACTGGTGGGCGGCGCGGTATTCGTGCTGCTGGCCCGCCTGCTGGCGCCGCGTGAGTTCGCCGACGCGCGCACCTCGCTCCGCAACCTCTCGTTCTCGCGCCGCAGGTGACCACCCGGGCACCCGACCCCCTCGCGCGACCCGACCCCATCGCAGGGCGCGCCGCAAGGCGGCTGGGCAATGCGGCCCGCGACGTGCGCGCGCTCACCGCGCTCGCGGTGGTGGGCCTCATGGCGCTGGGCACCGCCATCAGATGGTGGGCCCTGGGAGGCCTGGAGTTCGCGCTGGGATCAGATGACGCTCGCTACGTGGCCGCGGCCCAGAACCTGGCCAACGGCTTCCTGCCCGATGGCGAGGCCGAGTGGTTCGGGGCGCGCGCGGCGTTCCTATGGCCCGTGGCCCTCATCTTCAGGATTGCCGGCGCAGATGACTACCGCGCCGTGGCGTGGCCGCTCATCTGCTCCGTGCTGTGCATCCTCGCCACGTTCTTGGTGGCTCGCGAACTGGTGGGCCGGCGCCCGGCGCTGGTGGCCGCCGGCATCGTGGCCGTTGCGCCCATCGAGGTGCTGTGGGCCACGCGCCTGCGCCCCGATGCCGTCATGCCCCTCTTCATCGCCCTGGCCGCGTGGGCCGCGCTGCGCGCCTCACGGCTCGTCACCGCGCATGAGGCGGCATCCCCGGGGGCACCGGCAGCACGCGAGGGTCAGCCCATCGCCGGGGGGGATCGTGGTCGGTCCGTCGCGCTGTGGCTGGGCGCTGCCGGGCTGGCGATGGGCGCTGCGTGGTCGGCGCGTGAAACGGCCTTGGTGATGATCCCCGTCATCGCCCTGGCGGCGTGGCCCGCGCTGCGCGCGGGGTGGGTGCGCGCATGGGCGTTCCTGGCGGGCCTGGCCGTCATCCCGGTGGTTCTGGTGGTCGTGTTCGCGTTCGATGGGCGCCCGCTGTGGCCGCTCACCGCCACCGCGGGGGCCGGCTCGTTCCGGTCGCCCGCCGATGGCTGGGCCGCCACCACGGCCTACATCGCCCGGATGGTGCAGGAGGCCGTCGACCCGCGGTCCCCGCTGTTCCTCGCACTTCCGCTCCTGCTCGTCGCGGGCGCGGTGGCGATCACCCGGCGCACCCGTGGCGCGATCCTGCCCGCCGCGTGGCTGGGCTGGGGCTTCCTCTACCTCGAGGTCGGGACCCTGCTGAGCGTGGACAAGCCCGTGAGGTTCCTCACCCTGCTCACGGTGCCCGCGGCGTTGCTGATCGCCATCGCGCTCGACGGCCGGCTCAGCCCGCTGATCATCCCCGCGGTGGCCGTGGCCACCGTGCTCTGCGTGCAGCCGCGCATCAATGCCGGTAACCGGATCACCAACGTGGTGCTGGCCTCCGCGGTAGCCGGCACCCTGCGCGACCTGCCCCCGGGCCCCGTGCTCGCCACCGACTACACCTGGTGGGCCAAGCTCAACGCCTACCTGGCACGCGACCGCCTGGCGATACGCCGCGACATCGACCCGGCATTCCTCGACGACGCCGCGCGTGCCCGGGCGCGACAGCTCGACCCGCTGCCCGAGCCCGCCGACTACCGCGGCGGGTACGTGGTGACCGGCCCCGTGCGGCGCACGGCGGGATGGCCATCCAACTGGGGCGCCGCCGAGCGCGCCATCGCCCGCGCGGTGGCCACTGCCGACCTGCAGCCCGTCGCCCGGGTGGGTCGGGCCACCATCTGGAGGTGGGTGCCCTGAGCGGTCGCGTATCGTGCCGCCCGATGAGGACTGCGATCGTCATACCGGCGCGCGACGAGCAGGACGCCATCGGCGCCGTGGTGCACGACGCACGCACGGCCGTGCCCGACGCCCGGGTGATCGTGGTGGACGACGCCTCGCGCGACCTCACCGGCGTGCGCGCCGGGGAGGCCGGCGCGCACGTGCTGCGCCTTCGCACCCACGCCGGGTACGCCGGTGCACTTCGCGCCGGCTACCGCACGGCGCTCGAGGAGCCCCTCGACGTGATCCTGCAGATGGACGGCGACGGCCAGCATCGCGCCGGCGACCTCCCGCGGTTGATGGACGCCCTCGGTGCGGGCGACCTGGTGCTCGGGTCGCGGTTCATGGGACCCTCGCCCGGCTATCGCATCCCGCCCCTGCGCCGCGCAGGGATGGCTGCGTGCCGCTGGATGGCGCGCGAGGTGGGCGGCCTCGGGCTCACCGATCCCACCTCGGGCCTGCGCGCGCTGCGTCCCTCGCTCGCCACGCGCCTCGCCGACGAAGGCTTCCCGTCGGGCCTTACCGAGACGAGCCTGCTGATTCACCTGCACAGGGCGGGTTTCCGCATCACGGAGATCCCCGTGCTCATGCGGGCATCCCGTGGCCGCTCGATGCACGCGGGCATGGCGGGCGCCACGCACCTCGCGCGTATTGCGTGGGCCGTGCTGGGCCAGGCCACGGGCCGCACGGATGATCCCGCGCGTGCTCCGGCACCCGCGCCCGCAGCCCGCACCTGACGCACGTCGTGGCGCGGGAACGCCTTGTAAGGAGATTGTGTGCGATTCCCCCCGTGAGCGGGCATTTCGCCGTGCATAGGTCATAGTCGGCCCGTGAGCAGTCGCTCCTTCCGCATCTCCATCGCCGCAGCGGCGTCCGGCGCGATACTCGTCGCGGCATCCGGTGCTGCCATCGCGGCGCCCGGCGCACCCGGCAAGCCCCAGGGCGCATCGGTCGACGACCGGGCATCGCTCACCCAGATCCCCGGGCGCGGCAGTGGGAGCTCCGGGGGGAATGGTGGCAACAGGGGTGACAGGCCCGTCACGTCGAATCCGATCATCACGCCGCCGTCGGCCCCGGCCACGCCGGTCGCCCCGGTCACGGGCCCGCCCGCTCGCACGCCGTCCGACCCGGGGGGTGGCGGGACTCCCGGCACGCGCTCGCCCGCTGGCACGCCGTCCGGCCCGGGGGGTGGCGGGACTTCCGGCCCGCGCCCGGTCACGCAGCCGTCATCGGGGGGTGGCGGGACTTCCGGCCCGCGCCCGGTCACGCAGCCGTCATCGGGGGGTGGCGACAACTCAGGCGGCGTCAGCTCGGGCGGCAGCCGCAACGCCGCGCCGGCGGGCGGCGCTGGGGCTGCGGCACCCGCCGTGCCCAAGGGCCTTCCCGTGCGCGGTCGAAGCGCGGGGTCCGGACCGGTGGCCGTGACGCTGTACATGGACCTCTCCGATTCCTCCGATGCGGCCACGTACCTCAGCGTCACCACGGCCCTGCTGGCGCGCATCGCATCCGACCGGTCGGCAACCGTCACCTTCAGCCCCATCATCATGGGAAGCGACTCCAACAGCATGGAGGCCGCGGTGGCCGTGCTGGCGGGCGCCAACCAGAACCGCACCTGGTGCGTCACCGCGCAGCTCGCCACGCTGCGCAGCACGCGCGGAGGCGACTGGATCAACCGCGCGGCGCTGACGCAGATCGCCCGCTCGTGCAGCCTCTCGAGCCGGCGCTTCGTGCGCGACGCCTCGGGAAATCGGCTCTACCCGCGCCTCAACGAGATCCGCGAACAGGCGCGGGCCGACGGCGTGGGCGCGACGCCGTCATACGTGGTGAAGGGCAACGGGGGATCCCGCATCGTGGCGAACCCGGGCAGCGCCGACGCGGTGGCATCGGCCATCGGCGGCGCCGCCTAGCCCGGCGCACACGCACTGCATGTTGCACGCCCCCGTCACCGCCCTGCACTAGCCTTGCGCCCCATGCCTACCTCACTCGTCACAGGAGGAGCCGGTTTCCTGGGCTCCCACCTCTGCGACCGCCTGCTGGCCGACGGCCACCGGGTCATCTGCGTGGACAACCTCGACACGGGCACGCTCGAGAACATCGAGCACATCCGGTCGGGCGACTTCGAGTTCGTCGAGCACGACGTGACGCGCCACGTGGATATCGGCGAGCCGCTCGACGAGGTGTTCCACCTGGCATCGCCCGCCAGCCCCATCGACTACCTGCGCCTCCCGCTGCACACGCTGAAGGTGGGGTCATACGGCACGCACAACGCCCTCGGCCTGGCGAAGAGGCACCGCGCGCGGTTCCTCCTGGCATCTACCAGCGAGGTGTACGGCGACCCGCAGGTGCACCCTCAGCGCGAGGACTACTGGGGCCATGTGAACCCCATCGGCCCTCGCGGGGTCTACGACGAGGCCAAGCGCTATGCCGAGGCGCTCACGATGGCGTACCACCGCCAGCAGGGCGTGGACACCCACATCGTGCGCATCTTCAACACCTACGGGCCGCGCATGCGCCCGAGGGACGGGCGGGCTATCCCCACGTTCCTGCGCCAGGCCCGCGAGGGCGCGCCGCTCACGGTGTTCGGCGATGGCAGCCAGACCCGTTCGTTCTGCTTCGTCACCGACCTGATCGAGGGGCTGGTGCGACTCATCCGCAGCGATGAGCACGGCCCGGTGAACATCGGGAACCCCGAGGAGTACACGATCCTGCAGCTCGCAGAGGCCGTGCTCGAGGCCACGGGCTCACCATCCGAGATCGTCTACGAGGCCCTCCCGCAGGACGATCCCACGGTGCGCCAGCCCGACATCACGCGTGCCCGGGGCATCCTCGGCTGGGAGCCCACCATCGGCCTCGCAGACGGCCTGCGCATGACGATCAAGGGCACCTCCGCCACGAGCCCCAGCCGCGCCTAGGCCGCCCGTGGCCGGCCCCGCCGTGATGGCCCGCGGCCTGCGTAAGGCCTACGGGTCGCGCATGGCTGTGGACGGCATCGACCTCGAGGTGCGCCGGGGCGAGTGCTTCGGATTCCTCGGGCCCAACGGCGCGGGCAAGACCACCACCATGCGCATGCTCGCGTGCCTCTCCGAGCGCGACGCCGGAGATCTCGCCGTGCTGGGCATGGATCCCGACGTCGAGCCGCGAGCACTCAAGGCGCGGCTCGGGGTGGTGCCGCAGGAGGTCAACCTCGACCTCGAGCTCACGGTGCTTGAGAACATGCTCGTATACGCCCGGTACTTCGGCATCAAGGCCGGGCCGGCGCGCGAGCGGGCAATGGAACTGCTGCGGTTCGTCGACCTGCACGAGCGCGCCGAAGACACGGTGGTGAAGCTCTCGGGCGGCATGCAGCGCCGGCTGCAGATCGCCCGGGCGCTCATCAACGACCCCGAGATGGTCCTGCTCGACGAGCCCACCACCGGCCTCGACCCGCAGGCGCGGCGCATGGTGTGGGAACGCCTGCGCGACCTGCGCGCGGGCGGCACCTCGGTGGTGATCACCACCCACTACATGGACGAGGCCGAGCGGCTGTGCGACCGCCTGGTGGTGATCGACCACGGCGAGGTGGTGCGCGAGGGCGCTCCCGCCGACCTGGTGCGCGACGAGGCCGGTGCCGAGGCGCTCGAGGTGCGGTGCGACCCCGCCGACGCCCCGCGCCTTGGCCGGGCCATCAGCCCGCGCCACGTGGTGGCGGGCGACGTGGTGCTGGCCTTCGGAGACGGGGTCGAGGCGCTCCGCGCGCGCGCCGATGACTCAGGCGTCGCGTGGAGCCTCGTCGCTGAGCGGCGCGCCACGCTCGAGGATCTCTTCATCATGCTCACGGGCCACTCGCTGCGCGAAGGGGCTGCGGAGGAGGAGTGACCCCGGGCCGCCGGGCGGGGGACCCACCCGATCAGGCGGGGTTCTCGGAGGCCTCGGCCGGCGCGTCTCCGCGGGCCCAGGGCGCAGGTCGCCCGAATGCCGACGCCAGCCAGATGCCCACGCCATAGAGGATCAGCTGGGGCACCATGAGCATGAGCATGCTCACCGGGTCGCCGCCGGGCAGGATCGCCGCGATGAACGCGATCACCACGACCGCGTACCGCCACCAGTGCCGGAACTGCTGGGCCGTCACCAGCCCCAGGCGCGCCAGCACCAGCATGGCCACCGGCACCTCGAACACCAGCGCGCCCGCGAACATGATCGTGAGGGCGAACGAGAAGTAGTCGGCCGCGCGCAGCGACACCTGGAACTCGTTACCCGCGAAGCCCAGCAGCCACTGCAGGGCCACCGGCAGAACGAGGAAGTACACGAACAGCACGCCTCCGATGAACAGCCCGGACACGCCGGCCACGATCGCCAGCATCCTCCGGCGGGTCTGGTCCCCGATGGCCGGGACCACGTAGGCATAGAGCTGGTAGAGCAGGATCGGCAGCGTCACGAGCAGCGATGCGCCGAGCACCACCTTGAGGATCACCATGAAGGGCTCGGTGGGCGACAGCGCCAGCAGCTTGCGGTACTCGGGTGCCAGCGGGTCGAGCAGGATGTCCAGCAGCCACTCGTTGAACACGTAGAGCACCGCGAATGCCACCACCAGCGAGATGACGGCGATGAGCAGCCGCTTGCGTAGCTCGGTGAGGTGCTCCACCACGCTCAGCTTGTCGTCGGGATCGACCCGGCGCACGCCGAATCGCCCGAAGCGGCCGCTCATGGGTGCTACCCCTGCGGGCCCGGCCGCTCGCCCGGCGGCGAATCGCCGCTCACCACGATGCCCTCGAGCACGTCGGGCGCAGCGGTGGGCTGCTCGGGCTCCCCTGCCGTGGCCGTGGTCACCGGTGCGGCCTGCGCCGCCTGCGTGGGCTGGGGCGCAGGCTGGTCGTCGTGCCGGTCGTCACCCAACATCGCGCCCCTGAAGTCGCGGATGCCCTTGCCCACCGCCCGGCTGAACTGGGGCAGCTTGGTGGGGCCGAGCACGAGCACGGCGATCACGAGCACGATGATGATCTGGATGGGCGAGAGGTCGAACATTGGTCCCGGAAGGCTAGACCCCCGAAGGGTTCGCGGCCAGTAGCAGGGTGGGCTGGGATAGGGTTTCCCCATGCCGAATGACCCCGCTGCGACCACCGAGGACGTCGTGATCCGCCAGATGCGCGATCAGATCGTCGAAAACGACCTCAAGATCGTGCAGGCCCTCAACCAGCGCATTGCCCTGGTGTCACGCCTGCGCGAATACAAGGAGGGGCGGGGGATGGAGTTCGTGGACCACTCCCGCGAGGAGTGGATGGTGCGCTACCTGCAGGGGGCCAACCGGGGTGCCCTCTCGGATGACGGCCTCGCGGAGATCTACAGCCACATCCTGGAGCTCACCAAGCGCGAGACCGTCGACTGACCCGGGCCGCGCCGGCCGGCGCGGCGCGACCTAGTCAGCGAAGTCCTCCGGGGTGACCTGGTCGAGGAACTCCTTGAACTTCTCGACCATGTCGTCGTCGTCCTCGGGCTCGTGCTCGAACTCGATGGCGTTGTCGTCCAGCAGGTCTTCTGACGCGAAGATGGGCGCGCCCGTGCGCACGGCTACCGCGATGGCGTCACTGGGGCGCGAGTCGATCTCGACGTCTGGCCCGGGCGTGCGCAGGTGGATCAGCGCGTAGAAGGTGTTGTCGCGCATTTCGGTGACCGTCACGCGCGACACCTCGGCCTGCAGGCCGTCGATCATCTCGGTGATGAGGTCGTGCGTCATCGGGCGTGGCGAGTCGGTGCCCTGCAGCTTCATGAGGATCGCCGAGGCCTCGGCGTGGCCGATCCAGATCGGGAGGAACCGGTTGCCGTCGACCGTCTTCAGCAGCACGATCGGCTGCTTGCCGACCATGTCGAAGCTGACGCCGTAGATGACCATCTCCTGCATGGGCCGATAATAGACGCGGGCGGGCTATCCCTCCGGTGATATGGTGCCGCGCCGCGGGCGATTAGCTCAGGTGGTTAGAGCGCATCCCTGATAAGGATGAGGTCCCAGGTTCGAGTCCTGGATCGCCCATGCCGCCCCGACAGGGGTGGAATCCCCCGGAACCCGCAACGGTCGCTACCCGCCCCCCGACAGTCGGTCGACGGCCGCGGCCACGGCGGCCTCGTCGCGGAAGACGATCTGCACCACCACGCGGCCCCTGCCGGCGCCGCGCACGGTGACCGGGGCGTCGAAGGCGCCCGCGAAGGCATCGATGGCCTCGTCGGCGATCATCGGTGTCGGGTGGCGCGGCCTGCCGGTGGCGGCGCGCCCGTCGGAGTTGACACGCGCCAGGGCCTCGGTGGCGCGTACTGAAAGACCCTGCTCAGCGGCCTGTTTTGCCACTTCGCGGCGCTTCCTGGCGCCGTCGGCCATCAGGATCGCCCGCCCGTGGCCCTCCGTGAGATCGCCGACCACCAGCATCTCCTGCACCTCGTCGGGCAACTCGAGAAGCCGCATGAGGTTGGCCACCGACGACCGGCTGCGCCCCACCCCGCGCGCGACGTCGGCCTGGCTCTGGCCGAAGTCCTCCACCAGCACCGCGAGCGCCTGAGCGGTTTCGATGGGGTCAAGGTCCTCGCGCACCAGGTTCTCCACCAACCCGGCCTCGAGCCGCTGGCGCTCATCCGCATCGCGCACGACCGCCGGGACCTGATCAAGGCCCGCCATGCCCGCGGCGCGCCACCTGCGCTCGCCCGCGATGAGCTCGTACTCGCCCCTGCCGACCTCGCGCACCACCACGGGCTGCAGCAGCCCCGTGGTGGCGATGCTCTCGGCCAGCACCTGCAGGGCCTCGTCATCGATGCGCTTGCGGGGCTGGGCCGCATTAGGTCGAATCTGTGCCAGAGGGATGACGCGAAGGCCCTCTCCCGACGTCGTGGCCGCGGGAGGGTCGCCCGCGGCGGGCAACGCGGCCACCGGGGCGTCACCCAGCAGCGTTGACAGGCCGCGCCCCAGGCGGGCCGGTGGCTTTCTCTCACCCACGTGCCATGACCTCCATCGCTGCCTGTTGATATGCCTCCGCCGCCGCGCACTGCGGGTCGTAGCGCACCACGGGCTCGCCGAATGATGGGCTCTCCGTGACGCGCACGTTGCGCGGCACGATGGTGTCGAAAACGAGGCCCGGGAAGTGTGCGCGCACCTCGTTCACCACCTCACCGCTGATGCGCGTGCGCGGGTCGTGCATGGTCATCAGCAGGCCGCTGATCACCAACGACGGGTTGAGCCGGGCGCGCACCTCGGACACCGTCTCCATGAGGCGCGACAGGCCCTCGAGCGCGTAGTACTCGCACTGCACCGGCACCACCACGCGGTCGGCTGCCACAAGGCCGTTCACGGTGATGAGGTCGAGTGACGGCGGGCAGTCGATGAACACGTAGGGATACTGGGCAGCAGCGGGCTGCAAGACGGCACGCAGCAGGCCCTCGCGTCCTTCGCGGCCGACGAGCTCCACCGCCGCGCCGGCCAGGGGGGCGCCGCCGGGCAGCAGGTCGAGGCGCGGCACCACCGTGGTAAGGCTCGCCTGGGTGGTGCTGACCCCGTCGAGCATCACGTCGGCCGTGGTGAGGGCGTCGGCGCCCGGGCGCGCGCCACCCAGCACGCCGCTGGACGCATTCGCCTGGGCATCGGCATCCACGAGCAGCACACGGTGCCCGGCGGCCGCGATGCAGGCGGCGATGTTGATGGTGGTGGTGGTCTTGCCCACCCCGCCCTTCTGGTTCGCGACGGCGTAGATCACGTGATGGGCCGCTTCGTCGCCATCCCGGGCCTGCGGGGATAGCGATCCGGGGTGTCAGCAGTCTTCTCCCATATCGAGAAATACCTGCTCATACCGGGAATAGGTGTGACATCGATGTCAGGGGTCGGTCCAAGCCCGAGTTCGGCCGCGGCGGCCGCGGCGGCACGTGCGTCATCGGCGTCACGGCGTCCCCGCCACGCCACAAGGTGCCCCCCCGGCGCCAGGAGCGGGGCCGCGAGCTCCATCACCACGGGCAGCGGGCCCACGGCGCGCACCACGGCCGCGGGGAAGGCCGCGGGCTCATCCCGCGCGAGGGTCTCGCTTCGCTCCGCCACCACGCGCACATTAGGGAAGCCGGCGGAGGCCCTGCACAGCCAATCGGCCTTGCGCTGCTCGCTCTCCACCAGGGTCACCGGCACGGCGGGCAGCGCCGCTGCGAGCGCCAGCCCCGGGAAGCCCCCGCCGGATCCGATGTCGACGATGCCGGTGGCATCACGAATGGCGGGAACGCGCAAGCCGCTGAGCGAGTCAACGGCGTGCACCCACACCGCCTGGTCAATCCCCTTCACCGCCGAGAGGTTCTGGGGTTCGCGCAGCATGTCCTCGAGCACCCGGGCGATCGACGCCGCGGCATCGGGGGCCACGGTGACATCGCACCGCGCGCACCGATTGACGATGCGGTCCTCCGGCGTCGTCATGGTCCGCGCGAGGCGTTTCGTGGATCGCGCCGTGTTTTCACGTGAAACGGGTCCTCAGCAGCCCGCGCGGCGTTTCACGTGAAACGCAGGGCCTACTCGGCGACGGGGACCACGACGATGCGCCGACGGGGGTCCTCGCCCTCGCTGCGCGTCTCGATGTCCGTGCGATCAGCCAGCGCCATGTGCACGGTACGGCGGTCGAGGGCGCTCATCGGCTCCAGCTCGATCTCCTCGCCGTATTCCACGGCCTCGTCAGCGGCCTTGTGGGCCAGCCGGGTGAGCAGCCCCGCCCGACGGGCGCGATAGTCACCCGCGTCCACCAGCACCCCGCGGCGCTGGCCCCCCGCCTGTCGACGCACGGCCTGCGCTGCAAGCACCTGCACAGCATCGAGGACCTCGCCGTCACGACCGATGATGGGGTCGAGCCCGTCGCCAACGACGCGGGCGATCAGGCCGTCCTCGTCGCCGTCCTCCACGGTCACCGTTGCATCCAGGCCCAGCCCGTCCACGGCGGCCCTCACGACCTCCAGCAGGGCCTCACGGCCGGGATCCGCGCTCACTTGCGCCTCTTCGGTGGCTTGCGGCTGGCCGGCCGCCCGGGGCCGCCCTTCACCTTGCGGGCAGGGGGCTTGCGCTTCTTCGGTCCCCCGCCCTGCGGGATTTCCTTGCTGCCGGCGGGGCCACCCCCCGCGCCATCCGGGCCGGGTGAGGTGATGTCCGCCCCGCCATCGCCCCCCGGTGCAACCCGGGCTTCCGTGGTGCCGTTGGCCTCCCCGGCGGCCACGGCCGGAGCGTCGGGAGCGGCGGCGCCCCCGTTGGCACCGGCGGCCGGTGCCTCGGCGCCGTCCTTCTTCTTCCGGCCGCGCCGCCGGGGCAGCGCCTTGGTGCGCACCTCGACATCCTCTGTGGCCACTGCGGCCGCTGCGGCCGCAGGCATCGTGTCGGCGGCGTCCCCGGCGTCATCCCCGTCATCGGCCCCGGCCGGACCATCGGCCTCGTCGGCGCCGTCCGTGTCCTGCGACCTCGGGGTCAGCAGCGAGCCGCCGCTGGCCTCGATTTCGGCTTCGATGCGGCGCTTGAGCACCAATTGCTGCCCGGCAGTCCACAAATTGGTGGTCGCCCAGTAGATGACGAGACCTGCGGGCACCGGGAACTGGAAGATGAAGAACACGATGCCGATGGGCAGCAGCCGCATGAGCCACCGCTGGTTCTTGCTCATGTTGGCCGTGGCGGAGAGCTCCGAGGAGATGAGCTGCGACAGCGCGTACACCGCGATGAGCGGGATCACCGCCCAGCCGATCTCGGTCAGCAGCTTCGAGACGTCGGGGACGACGTACATGAACGACACGTCGGTGCCGTCCGCGAAGTCCTGGCCCCGCAGGGTGTAGTACAGCGCGATGAACACCGGCGCCTGGAGCAGGAGGGGGAGGCAGGAGCCGAACGGGTTGACGTCGTTCTCCTTGTAGAGATTCATCATCTCTTCCTGCAGCTTCTTCTTGTTCCCCTTGTACTTGCGCTGCAGTTCCTTCATCTGCGGCGCCACCTCCTGCATGCGGCGCGCCGACTTGTACTGCTTGACGAAGAGGGGGAGCAGGATCAGGCGCACCAGGACGGTGAGCATGACGATGGCCCAGCCCCACGTGAAGCCGATGCCGTGGAAGAAGTCCAGAACCGCGCGAAGTGGCGCCTCGAGGAGGTCGAGAGGGTTCATCGCGCCCTGAACACCGTCTGGTCAGCCGGGTGGTCCACCCCGCCCTTGCTCAACGGGTTGCAGCGCAGCAGGCGCCACCCGGCGAGTACTAACCCCCTGCTCACGCCGTATATTTGTATGGACTGCACGGCATACTCGGAGCACGTGGGGTAGTACTTGCACCGGCGGGGCAACATGGGCGAGATCGTGCGCTGATAGCCGCGCACGAGGCTCAGGACCAGGGCCCTCATGCGGCGGCCGCCGGAGCGGCCTTCTCGGCCAGCTCCTGGAGCCGCTCCCCCAGCGCCTGCGACCCGCGCTCCTCGATGTACTCGTGGGCCCCGGGCCGGGCGATCACCACGTAGTCCACGCCCTGCGCGAGGCCCGGCGAGATGCGGGAGAACTCCTCCCTGAGCACGCGCTTCACGCGGTTTCGCTCCACCGCGCCACCCACCCGCCTGCCCACCGAGAGGCCGAGGCGGGGCGGGTCGCCCTCACCGCGGCTGAAGGCGTAGACCACCAGGTGCCGGCCCGCGGCCGATGTGCCGCGGCGATACACGGAGTCGAAGTCTCCGGACCTGGTGATCCGGCTGCGCCTGCCTCGTGGGGCGGCGCCGTCTGGCACGGGGCCAGCGGCCTACGCGGAGAGCCGGGCGCGGCCCTTCGCGCGACGGCGCCTGATGATCGCCTGGCCGGCGCGAGTGGACATACGCTTGCGAAAGCCGTGGGTCTTGCTGCGCTTCCGCGTGTTCGGCTGATACGTGCGCTTCACTCGCCTGCTGCTCCTTGGGACGCGGCTTGGGCTTTGCGCCGCTCGAAGACGGCGTGGGCCGGACTGAGGGTACCAGAGGCCACGGCCCGGGTCCCGCGAACGCCGCGCGGGGGAGCGACCCGGGCTGTTTTGCGCGCTCGCCCGGGGCACGGCGGGGCCCCGGTCCTCCACAGCTGTGGACATGCATGTGGACGACTTGCGTTTTTGCCTGCTCAGGGGCGGTTGGCCGCGCAGGCGTTCTCGCGAGGGGCTGGATGCGGCGCTGGTTTTTCCCGCTCATACGTTCCGCGCTTCTCCACAGGGGGCCTTGGGCCCGTTCCGGGCCATTCGGCATTGGTAGCGTCACGCGCCGGAATGAGCGCCGAACTTCCCGATAGCCCTACCGCACTGCACGTGCCCGGCACCATGTACGTGGTGCGCGTCGCCGTGCACTGCGCGTCGCTCGAGCCACCGGCTGTCACCGAGATCCGCGACATCACGCCCGCTGCGGTGATCGAGTCGACGTTTTCGCTGGTGGCACAGGAATCGTCGGTGCCGCCCCTCGCCCTGCGCGAGGTGATCGAGAACCTCGTCCACGCCGACTTCCGCGACGCCCTCGTCACCGTGCTGGACGCCGGGCGCGCCGTGCGGGTATCCGATCGCGGACCCGGGATCGCCGACCCCGCACGCGCCCTGCAGCCCGGCTACAGCAGCGCGGACGAATCGGTCCGTGCCGTGGTGCGGGGCTGTGGGTCGGGCCTGGCGCTGGCTTCGGGCCTGGTGGCGGCCGAGGGCGGGTTGCTTGAAATCGAGCAGAACCTCGATGGGGGTACCGTGGTGACCATCACCGTCGACGCGCCCCCGGCCCCCGGGCCCGGGGGCGAGCCCCGCCAGCCGAACGACGTGCAGCGCAGCCTGCTCGCGCTGCTGCTGGAGATGGCACCGGCCCACGCCGAGACCATGGCCCGCGAACTCGGTCTGTCGCTCGGAGAAGTGGGCCGGGAGCTCGTGATGCTCGAGCATCGCGGGCTCGTCGTGCGCTTCGCCGACGGCGGGCGCGTCCTCACCGAGCGGGGCGCGGCGATCGTCGCGACCCTCTTCTAGCCGATGAGCTCATCGGTGCCGATCATCCAGGACGAGGAGCGCCTGGCCGCCATCTGGCAGCAGGTGCTCGACCGCCTGCGCGGGGCGCTCAATAGCGCCACCTACAGCCTCACTTTCGAGCGAGCGCGCGCGCTCGGACTGGACAGCGGGCACTTCCGCATCGGCGTGGAGACCGAGTTCGCACGGGGGTGGGTCGTGCAGCGCTACGACTCGCTCGTGCGCGACGCGCTCTTCGAGGTGCTGGGCCACGATGTCGTGGTCAACGTGGAGGTTGTCGCCCCCGTGGACCCCCTGGCGGGCATCCCGGCTCCGGTCGTCGCCACGCAGGCCGCCCCCCGGGCGGGTGCGCCGGCGCCGCCCTCGCCGACCGAGATCTCCTCCCGGCTGCAAGGACGCTTCACCTTCGAGGCGCTCGTAGTGGGCCCGAGCAACCGCTTCGCCCACGCCGCCGCCCTGGCGGTGGCCGAGACGCCGGCGCGTGCGTACAACCCGCTGTTCATCTACGGCGGCGTGGGGCTTGGCAAGACCCACTTGCTGCACGCCATCGGCCACTACGTCGCCGAGAACCATCCGGGCCTCTCCCTCCGCTACGTGTCGGTGGAAACCTTCACCAACGAGTTCATCGACGCGCTGCGCGATGGCGGCATCAGATCGTTCAAGGATCGCTACCGCAGCACGGACATCCTTCTCATCGACGACATCCAGATGCTGGAGGGACGCGAGCAGACGCAGGAGGAGTTCTTCCACACCTTCAACGCGCTCCACGAGCACGGAAAGCAGATCGTCATCTCGAGCGACCGCCCGCCAAGCGCCATCAAGGCCCTGGAGGACCGGCTGCGCTCGAGGTTCGAAATGGGGCTCATCACCGATGTGCAGCCGCCCGACCTCGAGCTGCGCATCGCGATCCTGCGTAAGCGGGTGCAAACGGACAACTACCAGATCCGCGATCCAGAGGTGCTGTCATTCATCGCCGCGCGTGTGTCCACCAACGTGCGCCAGCTCGAGGGCGCTCTCATCCGCGTGGTGGCCCACTCATCCATCTCCGGACGTCCGGTTACCGTGGATCTCGCGCAGGAGGTGCTCACGGACCTCTTCCCGGGGGGACCGGCCGGGGAAGTGCGCATCGACCTCATCCAGGAGGCGGTGACGCGCCACTACGCCATAAGCATCGACGAGCTGGTGGGAGAGAAGCGCACCAAGCGCGTCGTCATGCCGCGCCAGGTCGCCATGTACCTGTCCCGCGAGCTCACGGATGCATCGCTGCCCACCATCGGCCGCGCCTTCGGTGGTCGCGACCACACCACGGTTATCTACGCGGTGCAAAAGGTGACCAAGCTCCTCGCCGACGGCGGCGAGGTGTACGAGGCCGTGCAGGCGCTGACGACTTCGCTCACCGGCGCCGGTGGTGGCCGCTCCTCCGCCCCTCAGGGGTAAGGCGCTGGGCCGCCATGGGGCCGCCACTGGGCGTGCCCGCGCCCTTTCACCCGCACTCTGCGCTTTTTCCATTTCCGGATCGGGTGTGAAGATCGGACGTCTCCCCTGGGGACAGGCTGTGGAAAACCTGTTGGCGCGCGGGTGGTCCCTCCCCACCTCTCCAGAGGCCCGTAGCCACGGGGATTTCGTGCTGTGGGCGGCTGTTGAGCAATGCCCGTCTTCTCCCCAGCTGCCCACAGGTGCTCCACAGGGCGAAAAGATGCGGTTACGCGGCTGTAACGCGTGCTCATCCCCGGTTTCCACAGGCCCTACGACGGTGTCTATGAAACTTCTTTTTCTTAGTTTGCTTCATCGTTGCGGTGTGGGCGGGCAGGCCCGGGGCCTGCGTGTCTGCGCGGTGGGTACGCTGCCCCCGTGCGCCTGACCTGCCCTCGAGATGAACTTGCCTCTCGGCTCGCGCTCGCCTCCCGGGCCGCGTCGAGCAAGGGAACGATTCCCGTGCTGGCCAACGTTCTGCTTCGCGCCGAGGAGGGCGTGGTAGAGCTCGCGGCCACCGACATGGAGGTGTCGGTGAGAGTGCCCCTCGAGGATGCCGGCGTGGAGGAGCACGGGGCCGTGGTGCTCCCGCGCCTGGCCGCGGATCTCGTGAGGAGCATGGCCCCGGGGCCCGTGTCGTTGGTGCACAACGAGAACGAGGGGCAGGTACAGGTATCGGGCGGCGGCTCGTCATTCAGCCTTAACTGCCACCAGGCCGGTGAGTACCCCGAACTACCGCCCGACGGAGGTGTGGGCATCGCCATCCCTGCCGAGAGCTTCATCGCGGCCGCCGACCGCGTGGTGCGCGCTGCATCGCGCGACGAGACACGGCCCGTGCTCACCGGGGTGCTCGTGCGCATCGGGCCTGACGGGCTCACCATGGCCGCGACGGACAGCTACCGGCTCGCCGTGCGCATGGTTTATCTCGACCCCCCGCCAGCGGAGCCGCTCGAAGCAATCGTGCCGGCGCGAGCAGTCGCGGAGGCGGCGCGCCTTGCGGCCCAGGCGAGAGAGGGGGACGTGGAGATAGCCCTTACCGATGCACAGGCCACCATCCGGTGCGCAGGCGTGCGCATGACGAGTCGGCTCATCGAGGGCCAGTTCCCCGATTACCGGCAGTTGATCCCCGCGGAGTTTGAGCAGGAGGTCCGGCTTGACCGCGCTGAGTTTCTCGCCGTGCTCACCCGCATCGGCGTCCTTGCGCAGCGCACGTCGCCGCTGAGGCTTTCATTCGAACAGGGGCAGCTCACGGTTGCCACGGTGAGCGACCAGGTGGGCGAGGGCCGCGAATCGATGCCGGCGCCCTACACCGGCGAGGCGATGGAGATCGGATTCAACGCCGATTTCCTGCGCGAGGGCGTCGACGGGCTCGATGGCGATGAAGTGAGGCTTGGGCTCATCAGTCCGCTGCGCCCCGGCCTGCTGCGCGGCGAGGGAGATGACTACCGCTACCTCCTCATGCCGATCCGCCTGCCGGGCTAGCCCTGGCATGCCCGGCGCCTGGGTGGCCACGCGGCTCGACGTCTCCGATGTCCGCTCATGGTTGCGGGTGTCGGTCGATCTTCCCGGGGGCGGCATCGTGCTGTCCGGGCCGAACGGCGCCGGCAAGACATCCCTGGTGGAGGCCCTGGTGCTCGCCTGCCTCGGGGTCTCGTGCCGCACGGCGCGCGAGGCGGAGGCCGTTCGCACCGGCGCACCGGCGCTGCACGTAGGACTGAACCTTCGCGGACCGAAGGGATCCGCTCGACGGGAGATCGGCTACGCACCGCGCCAGGGTCGCAGGCTCTCGCGCGACGGCCAGCCCGTGAGGAGCCTGTCCGACTGGCGGGCCGACGGCAGCGTGTTGGTTTTCCTGCCCGAGGAGCTCCGCGCGGTGAAGGGCCCCCCCGCGGCGCGGCGTCGGCACCTCGACCGGCTACTCGAGGCCGCCATGCCGGGGTACGGGGAGGATCTCGCCGCCTACGGCGCCGCTATCGCGCAGCGCAACGCAGCGCTTCGCAGCGTGCGTGCCGGGCGCACGGGTGTGGATGCCGCCACGCCGTGGGACATGGCGGCTGCCCAGCACGGCGCGCGCCTGGTGGTGGCCCGCCGTGCGGCCATGGCGCACCTGGCCGGCCCCTTCGCGCAATGGCTCGAGGCCCTCGGCGGCGGCCCGGATGGTGAGATCGGCCTCGAGCCATCCCCCGCGGCGCTGGCCGAGGTGGCCGACGAGGACGTGCAGGCCGCCCTACGCGAGCGCATGGTCGCCGCGCGCGATCGGGAGGTGGCGGCAGGCACGACCCTCGCCGGGCCCCACCGTGACGACGTGTTCGTGGGCCAGCGCCGGGGCGACGGCCTGGTGGACCTGCGGCGCCTGGGCAGCCAGGGGGAGCAGCGTACGGCGGTGCTGGCCATGCTCATGGCGCATCGCGCGCACCTGGCCGAGCGGGCGGGCCTGCCGATACTGGTGCTCGATGACGTGCTGTCCGAGCTCGACCCCGACCGCCGGGGGCTGCTGCTCGACGCCGTGGTGGGGGAGGGCCAGTGCATCCTCACCACCGCCGATCCCGCGGCGGCACAGGCCGCGGCCGAACGCGGCGCACGGGTGCTCTCGGTGCGGGAGGGTCTCCTTGCCGCCTAGGAGGCACCGCGACCTGGTGGGGGTGGGTGAGCTGCTCGGCCGCGCCACCCGCAAGTTCGCGAGGCCGGGCGACTCGGTGCTGGCCTCGGTGCGCGCCGCGTGGCCCGAGGCCACGGGTCCGGGCACCGTGAACCACGCCTATCCGATACGGCGGAGCCGGGTTGGGGTGGTGACCATCGCCTGCGCCGATGCCGTGTGGGCCCAGGAGCTCGAAGCCCGCGCCGAGCAGCTGGAGGAGATCCTCACCGGGATCATCGGCGATCCCTCGGCGGTGGCCGGCCTCAGGTTCGTGATCGCCGACCACGCCCTTCCGGCAGCCGGTCCCGAGCCCCCGCGCCGGGGCCCGCTGCCCCCGCCAGACCCCTCCGCGATGAAGCGGGCCGAGGCTGTCACGCGTGATATCGAGGACCCCGCGCTGCGCGAGGTGGTCACGCGTGCTGCAGCACGCGCGCTGGAGCGTGACAAGACGTCACAGTAGGGCCTCCGGCGGCCTCTTCCGTGGAGCCGGCTGGTAGTTTTCCTCCTGCAAAACCGAGGCGTTAGGGCATTCTGCCCCACGCGCCGCGCCGGCCCGGAACGACCCCTGAGGAGGGGCGGCATGGGGCGGCCGAACTCGAGGAGACAGGTGACCGAACCGGGATTCGACGCCACCACGGACGCCGGCGCATACGACGCCGGCGCCATCACCGTGCTGGAGGGCCTCGAGGCCGTCCGCAAGCGCCCTGGCATGTACATCGGTTCCACCGGCCCGCGCGGCCTCCACCACATCGTGTACGAGGTAGTGGACAACTCCGTGGACGAGGCCATGGCGGGTCACTGCGACAACGTGGGCGTGGTGCTGCACCCCGATGGCTCATGTTCGGTCACCGACGACGGCCGCGGGATCCCCGTGGCCGGGATGGAGGACCAGGACGGCAGGAGCGCGCTCGAGGTGGTGCTCACCCTGCTGCACGCCGGAGGCAAGTTCGGCGGCGAGGGCTACAAGGTCTCGGGGGGCCTGCACGGCGTGGGCGTGTCGGTGGTCAACGCGCTGTCCGAGACGCTCACTGCCGAGGTGCGCCGCGACGGCCGCCTGTGGGTGCAGAGCTACCAGCGCGGCGCCCCCGAGGGGCCCATCACCGACGCGGGCTCGGCTGACACCACGGGCACGCTCATCCGGTTCAAGCCCGACCCGGAGGTCTTCGAGGAGACCGACTTCGACTACGACACGCTGGCCACGCGCTTCCGCGAGACGGCCTTCCTCACCCCCGGCCTGCGCATCACGCTCACGGATGAGCGCGGCGAGAGGCGCGAGGACTCCTTCCACTACGAGGGCGGCCTGGTGGACTTTGTCAAGCACCTCAACGCCACCAAGGACCCGCTGCACGGGGACGTCATCGCCATCTCGTCCGAGGGCGAGGAAGGCCAGGTGGACATCGCGATGCAGTGGACCAACGGCTTCACCGAGTCGGTGTTCACCTTCGCGAACAACATCAACACCCACGAGGGCGGCACGCACCTCACGGGCTTCCGCACCGCGCTTACACGCTGCATCAACGACTACGCGCGCGCCAAGGGGTTGCTGAAGGAGAAAGACGACAACCTCGAGGGCAACGACACGCGCGAGGGGCTCACGGCCATCGTGTCGGTGAAGTTGCGCGAGCCGCAGTTCGAGGGCCAGACCAAGACCAAGCTCGGCAACAGCGAGTTCGCGGGATTCGTGGCCACCACCGTCAATCACAAGCTCGCGGAGTTCCTGGAGGAGAACCCGCAGACGGCCAAGGCCATCTGCACCAAGGCCTCCAATGCCGCGCAGGCCCGCATGGCCGCGCGCAAGGCCCGCGACCTGGCGCGCCGCAAGGGCGTGATGGACTCCACGAGCCTGCCCGGCAAGCTGGCCGACTGCTCCGATCGCGACCCCGAGAACACCGAGATCTTCCTGGTGGAGGGTGACTCCGCGGGCGGCTCGGCGGTGCGCGCGCGGCAGTCATCGTTCCAGGCCATCCTGCCGCTGCGCGGCAAGATCATCAACGTCGAGAAGGCCCGCATCGACAAGGTGCTCAGCAACACCGAGATCCAGGCGATGATCACCGCGATGGGCACGGGGATCGGGGGCGACTTCGACCTCACCAAGGCCCGGTACCACAAGCTCATCATCATGACCGACGCCGATGTGGACGGCGCGCACATCCGCACGCTCATCCTCACGTTCCTCTTCCGGCACATGCCCGAGATCGTGGACGCCGGCTATGTGTACATCGCCCAGCCGCCGCTCTACAAGGTGAAGCAGGGCAGCACCGAGCAGTACATCGAAAAGGAGTCCGACCTCGAGGACTGGCTGCTCGAGCGCAACATCGGCGACATGACCCTGCACACCGGGTCGGGCGACGAGTCGGCCCTCACCAAGGCCCGGTTCCAGCGCTACGCCCGCGCGCTGCGCGAGCACGATGGCTGGTCGTCGGCGCTGCGTGCCGTGCACGGCAACGAGCTGATGGAGTTCCTGCAGGTGCACGGCCTGGTGGAGGCTGAGCCGGCCGACCTCAAGGCCCTCGAGAAGGCCGTGGCCGCGGCGTCGGGTGAGGCCGCCGAGCTCACCGTGCTCGACACCAACGCCGCCCCGCGCACCCTTCGGGCCCGATCCGTGGAGGCCCGCACCGGCGAGGCCCGCACGGTCACGATCCCAATGTCGCTGTATGAGGCTCCCGAGCTCAACTCGTTCCGCTCGGCCCGCGCCAAGCTGCGCGAACTGGTGGGCGACGCCCCGTTCACGGTCACCAAGGGCTCGCGCCGCCGTGAGGCCGCCACCTACGACGCCCTGCGCGGGGCCATCCTCGACCTCACGCGCGAGGGCATCTCGCTCAGCCGGTTCAAGGGCCTGGGCGAGATGAACGCCGAGCAGTTGTGGGAGACGACGATGGACCCCGAGCGCCGAATACTGCAGCGCGTCACCATGGACGACGCCGCTGCCGCCGACCTGCTCTTCTCGATGCTGATGGGCGACAAGGTCGAGCCACGGCGCGACTTCATCGAGCGCAACGCGCGCTCCGTCGAGTTCCTGGACGTCTGACATGGCGATCGACCGACACGGGAGGATCGAGCCCCGCGAGCTGGCCGAGGAGATGCGCTCCTCGTACCTCGACTATGCGATGAGCGTCATCGTCGGGCGCGCGCTGCCCGACGTGCGCGACGGTCTCAAGCCGGTGCACCGCCGGGTGCTGTTCGCCATGCACGACCGCGGCCTGCAGCCGGATCGCGGCTACGTGAAGAGCGCCAACATCGTGGGAACCGTCATGGGCGAGTACCACCCCCACGGCGACTCGGCCATCTACGACGCCCTCGTGCGCCTGGCCCAGGACTTCAACAGCCGCTACCCCACGGTGGACGGCCAGGGCAACTTCGGCTCGCAGGAGTTCGCGGCCGCCGCCATGCGCTACACCGAGGCCCGCCTGTCGCGGTACGCCACCGAGATGCTGCGCGACATCGACGAGGACACCGTCGACACCATCGCCACCTACGACGACCGCCGCCGCGAGCCCACGGTGCTGCCGTCGCGGGTGCCCAACCTGCTGGTCAACGGGTCGGCCGGCATCGCCGTGGGCATGGCCACCAACATCCCGCCGCACAACCTGGGCGAGGTGGTGGACGCCTGCATCGCGATGATCGACGACCCGTCCATCGACTCCGACGGGCTCATGCAGTTCGTGAAGGCCCCGGACTTCCCCACCGCCGGGCAGATCGTGGGCATCTCGGGCGTGCGCGACGCCTACCGCACCGGCCGCGGCCGCGTGGTGGTGCGCGGCCTGGCCCACAACGAGCCGCTCAAGCACGGGCGCAACGCCATCGTGTTCACCGAGCTTCCGTACCAGGTGAACAAGTCCGAGATGCTCCGCAAGATGGCCGAGCTCGCCAACGACGGCGTGCTCAAGGAGATCGCCGACCTGCGCGACGAGAGCGGGCGCGACGGCATCCGCGTGGTCATCGAGCTTCGCCGCGACGCCGTGCCCAAGGTGGTGCTGAACAAGCTCTACAAGCACACCCAGGCGCAGACCACCTTCGGCGTCAACGCCATCGCGCTGGTGGACGGCGTGCCGCGCACGCTCTCGCTGCGCGACATGATCCGCCACTACCTCGACCACCAGCGCGAGGTCATCCGTCGCCGGTCGAGGTTCCGCCTCGACCGCGCCGAGACCCGTGCGCACGTGCTCGAGGGCCTGCTCATCGCCCTCAAGGACATCGATGCGGTCATCGCGCTCATCCGCGCGGCGGCCGACCCCGACGCGGCCCGCGAGGGCCTCATGAGCACCTTCGACCTCAGCGAGCTGCAGGCCAGGGCGATCCTCGACCTGCGGCTGCAGCGCCTCACCCAGCTCGAGGCCGGCAAGATAGAGGGCGAGTACGCCGAGCTGCAGGCAGAGATCGCCGAGCTCCGGGCGATCCTCGGCGACGAGGCCCGCGTGTACCAGGTGATCCACGACGAGCTCACCGAGGTGCGGTCGAAGTACGCCGACGAGCGGCGCACGGAGATCATCCCGGCCGAGGGCGAGATCGACCTCGAAGACCTCATCGCGGAGGAGGAGATGGTCATCTCCATCACCGCGGGCGGGTACATCAAGAGGTTGCCGGTCACCACCTACCGCGCGCAGCGGCGCGGCGGCAAGGGCCTGCGCGGCGCCAAGCTCAAGGACGAGGACCGGGTGGACCACCTGTTCATCGCGTCCACGCACGACTTCCTGCTGTTCTTCACCAACCAGGGCAGGGTCTATCGCCTGAAGGTGCACGAGATCCCGCAGGCCGCCCGCGACGCCCGCGGCAGGCATATCGCGAACGTGCTGGCGCTGCTGCCCGACGAGGAGATCCGGCAGGTGTTCAACACGCGCGACTACGCCGAGGGCAAGTACCTGGTGCTGGCCACGCGCGACGGCATGGTGAAGAAGACCGAGTTCGGCGCCTACAACACGGTGCTGAAAGAGGCCGGCATCATCGCCATCCGCCTGTCCGACCACGACGAGCTGGTGGGCGTGCAGCTCACCGACGGCGAGGCCGACCTGCTCATCGTGTCGGCGCGCGGGCAGGCCGCGCGCTTCAGCGAGGACAAGGTACGCGCCACCGGCCGCGGCACGCAGGGCGTGCGCGCCATGAACCTCGACGAGGGCGACCGCGTGCTTGCCGTGGGCGTGGCCGACGACGAGCACGACCTGCTGGTGGTCACCGGCAACGGCTACGGCAAGCGCACGGCGCTCACCGAGTACCCGAGCAAGGGCAGGCCCACCAAGGGCGTGCGCACCATTAAGGTAAGTGACAGAAAGGGCGAGCTCATCACCGCGCGCATCGTGCGCGCCGGCCAGCAGTTGCTGCTGGTGTCGAAGAACGGCCAGGTCATCCGCATCGAGGTGGACGCCGTCAAGCGCATGGGCCGCAGCACCGAGGGCGTGCGCCTCATGGACGTGGGCGATGAGGACCAGGTGGTCACGTGCGCCCCGGTGGACGAGCAGGAGCCGGTGGACGACGTCGTGATCGAGGGCGAGGCGCCCGAGGGCGAAGGCGAAGCCGTGGAGCCGGAGCCGACCGGCGCGGAGCCCGAGGTGGACGGCCAGTAGCGCGGGTCGCCCCGCCGGCCCGGGTCTAGCGCACCACGACCCGCCGGGTGCCCTCGGCCACCACCCCGGCCTTGCCACGCGCGGTGGTGGTCACCGTCCACCGGCCCTTGCTGAGCCTGATCGTGCACCGGTAGGTGCGCCTGATCACCTTCTTGGTCCTCTTGTTCCTCACGCTGGTG